>NZ_JBXAST010000050.1:0-24119 GCF_058809645.1 Azospira sp. MPR-E4
CCCCGCTCCTGACTCCGGCCCCCACCATGCCCCTCGCCCTCGTCCATAGCCGCGCCCTGGCAGGCATGGAAGCGCCGCCGGTGGCCGTGGAGGTGCACCTGGCCAACGGCCTGCCGGGCTTCACCCTGGTGGGCCTGCCGGAAGCGGAGGTGAAGGAGGCCCGGGACCGGGTGCGGGCCGCCCTCATCACCAGCGGCTTCGAGTTCCCGGCCAAGCGGGTCACGGTCAACCTGGCCCCGGCCGACCTGCCCAAGGAATCGGGCCGCTACGACCTGGCCATCGCCCTCGGCCTGCTGGCCGCCTCCGGCCAGATTCCCGCCGCCCGGCTGGACCAGTATGAATTCGTCGGCGAACTGTCCCTGTCCGGCGAACTGCGCCCCGTGCGCGGCGTCCTGCCCATGGCCCTGGCCGCCGCCCGGGCGGCAAGGGCCTTCGTCCTGCCCCTGGCCGACGGCGCCGAGGCTGCCTGGGTCCGCCGCGCCCATCCCGACACCTCCATCCTCCCCGCTGCCAGCCTGCTGGCGGTGTGCGCCCACCTGCACGGCCAGGAACTGCTGGCGGAACAGCCGGAACCGCCGCCCCCGGCGCCGGACACCTACCCGGACCTGCGCGACGTCAAGGGCCAGGCCCAGGCCAAGCGGGCCCTGGAGATCGCCGCCGCCGGCGGCCATTCGCTCCTTTTCAGCGGCCCGCCCGGCACCGGCAAGTCCATGCTGGCGGCGCGCCTGCCCGGCCTGCTGCCGCCCATGAGCGAGGCGGAAGCCCTGGAATCGGCCGCCATCCTCTCCCTGGGGCGCCAGTTCCGCCCCGAGGCCTTCTCCCGCCGCGTCATGCGCAGCCCCCACCACACCTCCTCGGCCATCGCCCTGGTCGGCGGCGGGGCCCAGCCCCGGCCCGGGGAGATTTCCCTGGCCCACCACGGCGTGCTGTTCCTCGATGAACTGCCCGAATTCGACCGCCGGGTCCTGGAGGCCCTGCGCGAACCCCTGGAAAGCGGCCACATCCATGTTTCCCGGGCCGCCTCCCGGGCCGATTTTCCCGCCCGCTTCCAGCTGGTGGCGGCCATGAATCCCTGTCCCTGCGGCTATCGGGGCCATCCCCGGCGGCTCTGCCGCTGCACCCCGGACCAGGTGGCCCGCTACCGGGGGCGCCTCTCCGGCCCCCTGCTGGACCGCATCGACCTGCTGCTGGAAGTGCCCGACCTGGGCGCCGAGGAACTGCAGGCCGCCCCGGACGGGGAAAGTTCGGCCCAGGTGCGGCAGCGGGTGGTCCTGGCCCGGGAGCGGCAGTTGCAGCGCCAGGGCGTCTGCAACGCCCGGCTCGAGGGCAGCGAACTGGAGTACCATTGCCGGCCGGACGCCGACGGGGCCGCCCTGCTGCAACAGGCGGTGCGCCGCCTCGACCTGTCGCCCCGGGCCTACCACCGGGTCCTGCGGGTGGCCCGCAGCATCGCCGACCTGGCTGCAGCGCCGCAGATCGGCGCCGCCCAGGTGGCCGAAGCCCTGCATTACCGCCGCAACGAAACTCCCGGCTGATTGCCTTGCCTGAAGGGCATGCCCCGGCGCCGGCCGGACCCGCCCCCTTGATTCCATTGAGCCGCCCTTGATTTCCTACCGCCTCCTCGCCGTCCTCCTGGCCACCCTGTCGGCCCTCGGCCCCTTTTCCATCGACACCTACCTGCCGGCCTTCCCGGAAATGGGCCAGAGCCTGGGGGCCACCCCGCTGCAGGTGCAGCAGACCCTCACCGCCTACCTGCTGCCCTTCGCCATCATGACCCTGTGGCACGGGGCCCTCTCCGACGCCCTCGGGCGCCGCCGGGTGATCCTGTGGGCCCTGGTGCTGTTCGGCCTGGCCTCCGTCGGCTGCACCCTGGCCACCAGCATCGAGCAGCTGTGGTTCTTCCGTGCCCTGCAGGGCATGACCGCCGGCGCCGGCATCGTGGTGGGCCGCGCCGTGGTGCGGGACGTCTTCCAGGGGGCCGAGGCCCAGCGCCTGATGGCCCACGTGGCCATCATGTTCGCCCTGGCGCCGGCCATCGCTCCCATCATCGGCGGCTGGCTGCACGTGGCCTTCGGCTGGCGCTCCATCTTCCTGTTCCTGGTCCTGGCCACGGCCCTGCTGCTGGCCGCCTGCTGGCGCTGGCTGCCCGAGACCCTGGCCCCGGAGACCCGCCAGCCCCTGCATCCGGGCTACCTGATGGGCGCCTACCGGGCCGTGCTCACCTCCCCGGGCTTCCTCAGCGCCTCCCTGGCCATCTCCTTCAACTTCCTCGGCTTCTTCATCTACGTCATGTCGGCCCCGGTGTTCCTCATGCAGCACCTGGGCCGTTCGGAAACCGAGTTCTACTGGCTCTTCGGCCCGGCCATGGCCGGCCTCATGGGCGGTTCCTGGATCTCCGGCCACCTGGCCGGGCGCATCACGCCCCGGGCCACGGCCCTGGCCGGCTACGCCCTGATGGGCCTGGGCGCCGCCATCAATCTGGCGGTCAGCTTCGGCCTGCCGCCGGGCATTCCCTGGAGCGTGATCCATCTGCTGGTGTACAACGTCGGCATGGCCATGGCCATGCCCTGCCTGACCCTGATGGCCCTGGACCTGTTCCCCCGGCAACGGGGCCTGGCCGCCTCCTGCCAGACCTTCCTGCAGGCCGGCATGAACACCGTGGCGGCGGCCCTGCTGGCGCCCCTGCTGTGGGACACCACCCGCCACCTGGCCCTGGGCTCGACCCTGCTGCTGGCCCTGGGCCTGGCCTGTACCCTGCTGCACCTGGGCCTGCCCCGCCGGACGCCAGCCACCTGACATTTTCCCGGGGGCCGCCGCTATACTGGAACTCCTTCACGGTCGGTTCCAATCATGGGTGCAGCCCCGTCCAGACAGAACGAATCCACCATCCGCCGCAGCCTGCTGATCCGGGTGGCGGCCCTGGTCTTCGTTTCCATCGCCCTTTTTTCCTTCGGCCTCTACGGCCTCATCATCCGGCCCACGGTGCACGACCTGGCCGCCCGGGAGATGCGGGGTGCCGTCGAAGCCATGCAGAGCCGCATCTCCCAGAAGGTGGGGCAGGTCGAGTACGTGGCCCGCATCGCCCGCACCTGGGGCGAAAACGGCGAGCTGGACCTGGACGACGTGCGCGCCTTCAACCAGCGCTTCATGCCCATGCTGCGCAATTCCCCGGTCATTTCCTCGGTCATCTTCGCCGACAACCAGGGCCGGGAAATCCTCCTGCTGCAACGTCCCGACGGCGCCTGGAACAACCGCATCACCGACGTACAGCGGCACGGCAAGGAAGTGCGCTGGATGGCGTGGCAGGACGAACGCACCCTGCTTTCCGACGAACGGGTCGTCAAGGACTACGATCCGCGCCAGCGCCCCTGGCATCGCGGCGCCCTGGCCCTGGAGCGGGACGATGACCTGCACTGGACCCTGCCCTACACCTTCTTCACCGCCCAGCAGCCCGGCATCACCCTGTCCACCCGCTGGCGCCGCGGCGGCGAGACCTATGTGATCGCCTTCGACGTGCTGCTGGCCGACCTTTCCCGCTTCACCGGCAGCCTCAGCGTCGGCGACCACGGCCACGCCGCCGTCCTCACCAACGACGGCCTGCTGCTGGCCCTGCCGCGCCACCCGGGCTACAGCAGCGACGACCAGGTGCGCCAGGCCCTGCTGCAGCCGGCGGCCAAGTCCCCGGTGGAATCCCTGCGCCTGGCGGTGGAGCACTGGGAGCAGAACGGCCGCGGCGCCTTCTTCACCACCCTGGGCAGGGAACAATGGATCACCAGCGTCCAGCCCCACCGGCTGCAGGACCAGCAACTCTGGCTGGTGGCCCAGGCGCCCCTGTGGGATTTCATTCCCGGCGCCCTGCGGGACGTGCTGCTGCTGGCGGTGCTGGCGGTGCTGGCCCTGGGCCTGGGTGTGGTGATGGCGGCCCGCCTGGCGCGCCGCGTCGCCGTGCCCCTGGACATCCTGGCCGGGGACAGCGAACGCATCGGCGCCCTGGATTTCTCGCCGCGCCAGTACCGGCGCACCGGCTGGCGCGAGATCGACCGTCTCGCCGCGGCCCAGGAGCACATGCGGGAAACCCTGCAGGACGCCACCCTGCGCCTGGAGGAACGGGTCGAGCAGCGCACCCGGGAACTGGCCGACGCCCGGGAGGAATCGTCGCGGCAGCTGGTGCTGCTGCAGGCCATCATGGACAGCATGCCCAACCCGGTCTTCTTCAAGGATGCGGAAGGCCGCTTCCTCGGCTGCAACCGGGCCTACGAGGACACCTTCGGCGTCGGCCGCGGCCAGATCGTCGGCAAGACGGTGCGGGAACTGCCCTTCCTTGCCGAGGAGGAAAAGCAGGAGCTGCAGGCCGTCTCCGAGGCCATCATCCGGGACGGCATCATGATGCACCGGGAACTGCAGCTGCCCTTCGCCGACGGCCTGCGCCACGACACCCTCTACTGGGCCAACGGCTTCAGCCGGGAGGACGGCACACCCGGGGGCATGGTGGGCGTGGTGGTGGACATCTCCGAGCGCAAGCTGATGGAAGAGGAACTGCGCCGGGCCCGGGCCACGGCCGAGGAGGCGACGGAGGCCAAGTCCCTGTTCCTGGCCAACATGAGCCACGAAATCCGCACCCCCATGAACGCCATCATCGGCATGGCCCACCTGGCCATGAAGACCGAGCTGACGCCGAAACAGCGGGACTACGTGGGCAAGATCCACAATGCCGCCATCTCCCTGCTGGGCATCATCAACGACATCCTGGACTTCTCCAAGATCGAGGCCGGCAAGCTGTCCCTGGAAAACGTGCCCTTCAGCCTGGAGGACGTGCTCGACAACGTCTCCGGCCTGCTCGGGCTGAAGGCCAACGAAAAGGGCCTGGAGCTGCTGTTCAACGTCAATGCGGGCACCCCGGCCGGCCTGGTGGGGGACCCCCTGCGCCTGAACCAGATCCTCACCAACCTGGTCTCCAACGCCATCAAATTCACCGAGCGGGGCCAGATCACCCTCACAGCCCGGCCGGTGGACCAGGCCGGGGACCGGGTCAAACTGCAGTTCTGGATCGAGGATACGGGCATCGGAATGAGCCGGGAGCAGCTGCTGCACCTGTTCCAGGCCTTCACCCAGGCCGACGGCTCCACCACCCGCAAGTACGGCGGCACCGGCCTCGGCCTTTCCATCTCCCGCCGCCTGGTGGAAATGATGGGCGGCACCATCTGGGCCGACTCGACCCTGGGGGAGGGCAGCACCTTCTGCTTCACCGCCTGGTTCGGCCGTGCCGAGGAACTGGCCCGGCCCCGCACCCTGCCAGCCTCCCTGGCCGGCCTGCGGGTGCTGGTGGCGGACGACAACGGCGCCGCCCGGGAAATCCTCGGCGAAGCCCTGCGCCACCTGGACCTGCGCCCCGACCTGGTGGCCTCCGGCGCCGAGGCCCTGGCCCAGCTGACCGAAATGCAGGGCGGCGCCGACCCCTACCGGGTGCTGTTCCTCGACTGGCAGATGCCCGACCTGGACGGCGTCAGCACCCTGCACAAGCTGCAGCAGGCCCTGCCCCAGGCCCAATGGCCCCGGGTGGTGATGGTGACGGCCTACGACCAGGAGGAACTGCGGCGTCAGACGGAAAACCTGGGCATCTGCGGCATCCTGGTGAAGCCGGTGAGCGCCTCCACCCTGTTCGACGTCCTCGTCAGCCTGGTGGACACGGACAACGCCCCGGCCACGCCCCTGCACATCGCCGCCCCCCAGACCCGCATCGACGGCATGCGCATCCTGCTGGCCGAAGACAACGAGATCAACCAGCAGATCGCCGTGGAACTGCTGCAATCCATGGGCGCCCAGGTGACGGTGGCCGGCGACGGCCTGCAGGCGGTGGAACTGCTGGAACGCTCCCCGGACGACAGCTTCGACCTGGTCCTGATGGACCTGCAGATGCCCCACCTGGACGGCTACGACGCCACCGAACGGCTACGCTGCCAGCAGCGCTTCGCCCACCTGCCGATCCTGGCCATGACCGCCCACGCCATGCCGGAGGAGCGGGAGCGCTGCCTGGCCATCGGCATGAACGACCATCTGGCCAAGCCCATCGACCCCACCGCCCTGGCCGCCACCCTGGCCCGCTGGTACGAGGAACGGCCGGGCGCCTCGGCACCGGCGCCAGCCCCCGCCAAGGATGGGACGGATGCGCTGCCCCCCATCCCCGGCGTGAACACGACCCAGGGCCTGGCCCGCATGGCCGGCAACCAGGCCCTCTACCGGCGCCTGCTGCTGCGCTTCGTGGACACCCAGACCGGCACGGGGGAGCACATCCGCCAGGCCCTGGCCGACGGCGACATCACGGCGGCCGAACACCTGGCCCACACCCTCAAGGGCGTCGCCGGCAACATCGGCGCCGAAGTGCTGCAGCAGAAGGCCACGGCCCTGGACCAGGCCCTGCGCCGCAACGACGGCCAGGGGCAGAAACTGGAGTCCCTGCGGCAACGCCTGGCGGAAGAGCTGGCGGCCGTCACCGGGGCCATCGCCGCCGCCCTGGCGGAAGAGGGCGGCCCGGCGCCGACCCAGGCAGCCCCCCTGGATGCGGTTCAGCGCCACCGGGCCCGCCAGCTGCTGGCCGAGCTGGCGGAACAGCTGGAAGCCAGCGAAATCCACGCCGGCCAGCTGTTCCGGGAAAGCCGCGCCCTCCTGGCCGGGCTGCTGCCGCCGGCGGACCTGACAGGTCTGGAAAAGGCCATTGCCGATTATGATTACGACCGGGCCCTCAACATCGCCCGGGCCCATCTCTAGGGAGGGATGCCATGAGCCTCAATCTGGACTTCACGACCCGGCCCGTGATCCTGGTGGTGGACGACACCCCGGACAACCTGACCCTGATGGCCGAGCTGCTGCAGGACCGCTACGCCATCAAGGTGGCCAACAACGGCGAGCGGGCCCTGCGGGTGGCCGCCGGCACGCCGCCGCCGGACCTGATCCTGCTCGACATCATGATGCCGGACATGGACGGCCTGGAAGTGGCCCGGCGCCTGCGGGCCGACCCGGCCACCCGGGACATTCCCTTCATCTTCCTCACCGCCCGCAGTCAGATCGAGGACGAGCGCCAGGGCTTCGAGCTGGGCGCGGTGGACTACATCACCAAGCCGGTAAGCCCGCCCATCCTCCTCGCCCGGGTGCACACCCACCTCACCCTGAAGGCCGCCAAGGATTTCCTCAAGGACCAGAACGCCTACCTGGAGAGCGAGGTGCAGCGCCGCACCCAGGAGGTTTCCATGATCCAGGACGTGACCATCATGGCCATGGCCTCCCTGGCGGAAACCCGGGACAACGAAACCGGCAACCACATCCGCCGCACCCAGAACTACGTGCGCATCCTGGCCCGGCAGCTGCAGGGCCACCCCCGCTTCGCCGCCTTCCTCAGCGACGCCAACATCGAGCTGCTGTACAAGTCCGCGCCCCTGCACGACATCGGCAAGGTGGGCATTCCCGACCGCATCCTGCTCAAGCCGGGCAAGCTGACCCCGGAAGAGTTCGAGATCATGAAGACCCACACCACCCTGGGCCGGGACGCCATCCTCCACGCCGAAGTGCGGCTCAACTCGCCCAACACCTTCCTCCGCTTCGCCCGGGACATCGCCTATGCGCACCAGGAGAAATGGGACGGCAGCGGCTACCCCCTGGGCCTGCGGGGCGACGAGATTCCGGTGGCGGCCAGGCTCATGGCGGTGGCCGACGTCTACGACGCCCTCATCAGCCGCCGGGTGTACAAGCCCCCCTTCCCCCATGAGCAGGCGGTGCAGATCATCAGCGAAGGGCGCGGCAAGCACTTCGATCCAGACATGGTGGACGCCTTCCTCCAGGTGGCCGAGGATTTCCGCAGCATCGCCGCCACCTTCGCCGACACCGAAGGCGACGCCCAGCTGGAGGCGGAGCGGGTGCGCCTGCAATTCACCGAGGCCGCCCCGTGAAGGGCCGTCCCCTGGCCGTCCTGGCCCTGCTTTTGGGCCTCTCCCTGGCGGGCTGCGACTACCTGGCCCTGCAGGACCTGAAGCCCGGCACCTCCACCGACCTGGAAGTGCGGGACCGCTTCGGCACCCCCGCCATGGAATGGCACAACGAGGACGGCAGCCTGACCTGGGAATATCCCCGGGGCCCGGCCGGGGTGGACACCTACATGATCACCCTGGGCCCCGACCGCATCCTGCGCTCGGTGGAACAGGTGCTGACCGAGGCCAACTTCGCCCGCATCGAAAAGGGCATGAGCCAGGAGCAGGTGCGGCGCATCCTGGGCCGGCCGGGCAGCATCAACCACTTTCCCCTGAAGCCGGAAACCGTGTGGGACTGGCGCATCGCCGGTATCCCCGCCAGCGACGAAACCCACTTCCACGTGCACTTCGGTGCGGACGGCCGGGTCAGCGGCACCTCCCGGCGGGTGGAAGCGAAGGCCTGAAGTCGCCGATCGGCACGGAGCCCCCTGTTTTTTATCAAGTTTTGCTTGGCAGCGGGGGCCGCAAAAAGTAAACTTGCGACCCTGCCGAGGAGCGCTGCGACCCGACCGGTTTTTTCCGGACTCCGGGCCAGGCTCGGCAACGATCAACGGCGCTCGCAAACCCCCGAAATGGTTTGTGGCGCCGTTTGCTTTTCCAGCATGCAAAGTGGCGGCGCCCGGCCGGTGAATACTGAAACGCCGAGGTAATCCATGCAGCCCGACCGCAGCTCCGAACTCTCCGCCCTTCTCCAGCAGCGCCTCCTGATCCTGGACGGCGCCATGGGCACCATGATCCAGCGCCACGGGCTGACCGAGAAGGACTACCGCGGGACCCGCTTCGCCGACCACGCCCACGACCTGAAGGGCAACAACGACCTGCTGCTGCTGACCCGCCCCGAGGTCATCCGCGGCATCCACGCCGAATACCTGGCGGCCGGCGCCGATATCCTGGAAACCAACACCTTCAACGCCACCAAGGTGTCCCAGGCCGACTACAAGCTGGAAGCCATCGTCTACGAACTGAACGTGGCCGGCGCCAGGCTGGCCCGGGAAGTGTGCGACGAATTCACGGCAAAGAACCCGGCCAAACCCCGCTTCGTCGCCGGGGTGCTCGGCCCCACCAGCCGCACCGCCTCCATCTCTCCGGACGTGAACGATCCCGGCTACCGCAACGTCACCTTCGACGAGCTGGTGGAAAACTACCTGGAAGCCATCCGCGGCCTCACCGACGGCGGCGCCGACATCCTGCTGGTGGAGACGGTGTTCGACACGCTGAATGCCAAGGCCGCCCTGTTCGCCATCGAGACCTTCTTCGACAAGGTGGGCCGCCGCTGGCCGGTGATGATCTCCGGCACCATCACCGACGCCTCCGGCCGCACCCTCTCGGGCCAGACCGCCGAGGCCTTCTGGAACTCGCTGAACCACATCAGGCCCCTCTCCTTCGGCCTCAACTGTGCCCTCGGCGCCAAGGAACTGCGCCAGTACGTGGAGGAGCTGTCCCGGGTGTGCGACTGCTTCGTCTCCGCCCACCCCAACGCCGGCCTGCCCAACGCCTTCGGCGGCTACGACGAGACCCCGGAGCAGCTGGCCGAGGAAATCGCCGACTGGGCCAGGCACGGCTTCGTGAACATCGTCGGCGGCTGCTGCGGCACCTCGCCGGACCACATCGCCGCCATCGCCAAGATGGTGGCCGGCATCGCCCCCCGGGCCATTCCGGCGATCGAGCCCCAGCTGCGCCTCTCCGGCCTGGAACCCTTCAACGTCGGCCCCGACAGCCTCTATGTGAACGTGGGCGAGCGCACCAACGTCACCGGCTCCAAGGCCTTCGCCCGCATGATCCTGGAAGGGCGCTACGACGACGCCCTGGCCGTGGCCCGACAGCAGGTGGAAAACGGTGCCCAGGTCATCGACATCAACATGGACGAGGCCATGCTGGATTCCGTGGCCGCCATGGAGAAGTTCCTCAAGCTGATCGCCTCGGAGCCGGATATTTCCCGGGTGCCCATCATGCTCGACTCCTCCAAGTGGGAGGTGATCGAGACCGGCCTCAAATGCATCCAGGGCAAGGGCATCGTGAACTCCATTTCCATGAAGGAAGGGGAGGCCAAGTTCCTGGAGCAGGCCAAGCTGGCCCGCCGCTACGGTGCCGCCGTCATCGTCATGGCCTTCGACGAGAAGGGCCAGGCCGACACCTACGCGCGCAAGACCGAGATCTGCAAGCGGGCCTACGACCTGCTGGTCGGTATCGGTTTCCCGGCCCAGGACATCATCTTCGACCCCAACATCTTCGCCATCGCCACGGGTATCGAGGAGCACGACAACTACGCGGTGGACTTCATCAACGCCACCCGCTGGATTCGTGAAAACCTGCCCCACGCCCAGATTTCCGGCGGCGTCTCCAACGTCTCCTTCTCCTTCCGCGGCAACGACCCGGTGCGGGAAGCCATCCACACCGTCTTCCTCTACCACGCCATCCAGGCCGGCATGACCATGGGCATCGTCAACGCCGGCATGCTCGGCGTGTACGACGACCTGGAACCGGAACTGCGGCAGAAGGTGGAAGACGTGGTGCTGAACCGCCACCCCGGCGCCGGCGAAGCATTGGTGGAGTTCGCCCAGACGGTGAAGGAAGGCAAGGCCAAGGACACGGGGCCGGACCTCACCTGGCGCACCCTGCCGGTGGAAAAGCGCCTGGAGCACGCCCTGGTCAAGGGCATCACCGAATTCGTGGTGGCCGACACCGAGGAAGTGCGGGCCGCCCTGGCTGCCGCCGGCAAGCCGCCCCTGGCCGTCATCGAAGGCCCCCTGATGAACGGCATGAACACCGTGGGCGACCTCTTCGGCGCCGGCAAGATGTTCCTGCCCCAGGTGGTGAAGTCCGCCCGGGTGATGAAGCAGGCCGTGGCCCACCTCATTCCCTACATCGAGGAAGAGAAGGCCCGCACCGGCGCCTCCTCCAAGGGCAAGATCGTCATCGCCACGGTCAAGGGCGACGTGCACGATATCGGCAAGAACATCGTCGGCGTGGTGCTGGGCTGCAACGGCTACGACGTGGTGGACCTGGGGGTGATGGTGCCCACCGAGAAGATCCTGCACGCCGCCAAGGAGCACGGCGCCCAGGCCATCGGCCTCTCCGGTCTCATCACCCCGTCTCTTGAAGAAATGAGCCACGTCGCTTCCGAAATGCAGCGCCAGGGCTTCAACGTGCCCCTGCTCATCGGCGGCGCCACCACCAGCCGGGCCCACACCGCCATCAAGATCGCCCCCAACTACCAGGCACCGGTGGTCTATGTACCGGATGCCTCCCGGGCCGTGGGCGTGGTCACCAGCCTGCTCTCGGAAGGCCAGCGGGAGAGCTACGCCGCCGAGGTGGCCGCCGACTACGCCAACATCCGCCAGCAGCACGCCGGCAAGAAGGGCAGCGCCATGGTGACCCTGGCCGAGGCCCGGGCCAACCGCCTGCCCTGGGATGCCACCCTGGTGCCGACGGTGCCGCAGAAGCTGGGCCTGCAGGTGCTGCAGGACATCGACTTGGCCACCCTGGCCGAGTACATCGACTGGGGCCCATTCTTCCAGACCTGGGACCTGGCCGGCCGCTTCCCCGCCATCCTCGACGATGCGGTAGTGGGTGAGACCGCCCGGGGCGTCTATGCCGACGCCCAGGCCATGTTGCAGCAGATCATCGAGGAGAAGTGGCTCCGGGCCGGTGCCGTCTTCGGCCTGTGGCCGGCCAATGCCGTCGGCGACGACATCGTCTTCTACGCCGACGAGCAGCGCAGCGTGCCGGTGCTGACCTGGCACGGCATCCGCCAGCAGCACAAGCGGCCCGAGGACAAGGCCAACCTGTGCCTCTCCGACTACGTGGCGCCCAAGGAAAGCGGCGTCGCCGACTATGCCGGCGCCTTCGCCGTCACCGCCGGCCTGGGCATCGAGCAGAAGCTGGCCGAGTTCGAGGCGGCTCACGACGACTACAAGTCCATCATGCTCAAGTCCCTGGCCGACCGCCTGGCCGAAGCCTGCGCCGAGTGGCTGCACCAGAAGGTGCGCAAGGAGGACTGGGGCTACGCCGCCGACGAGCAGCTCTCCAACGAGCAGCTGATCAAGGAAGAGTACCGCGGCATCCGCCCGGCCCCCGGCTACCCGGCCTGTCCCGACCACACCGCCAAGGGCGGCCTGTTCCAGCTGCTGCAGCCGGAGGCCAACATCGGCATGGGCCTCACCGAGAGCTACGCCATGACGCCGGCGGCGGCCGTTTCCGGCTTCTTCCTGGCCCACCCCCAGGCCCAGTACTTCGCCATCCAGAAGATCGGCCAGGACCAGCTGGAAGACTGGGCCGGCCGGGCCGGCTTCACCCTGGAGCAGGCCAAGCGCTGGCTGGCGCCCAACCTGTAACGGCACCTGCCCCCAGGGGCGGGAGGGACGGCCATCTCCGGCATGGCATGGCCGGGAAGCCCGTCTTTCCTGCCTTCCAGGCCACCCCCTTCCCAGCGCGGCCCGCCCTTCCCGGCGGGCCGTTCTGCTTTTGCTGCACCGCCAGACCACGGGCATTTTCTTGGTGCCATAATGAAATCGCCATGGCGTCTCCCCATGGGGTGCCGCCGGGCCAGATTGCCGGGGGCAGCGCACATTCCTTTAACAAGCCTCCCGGACTCCAACCAAAAATAACGAGGAGGTTCCAATGAATCAAAAACTGGCATACGTCACGGGGGGAATGGGCGGCATCGGCACCGCCATCTGCCAGCGCCTGCACAAGGACGGTTTCAAGGTCGTCGCCGGCTGCGGCCCCACCCGGGACTACAAGCAGTGGCTGGAGGAACAGAAAGCCCTGGGCTACACCTTCTACGCCAGCGCCGGCAACGTGGGCGACTGGGATTCCACGGTGGAGGCCTTCGCCAAGGTCAAGGCCGAGCACGGCCCGGTGGCGGTGCTGGTGAACAACGCCGGCATCACCAAGGACGGCCAGTTCCGCAAGATGAGCAAGGCCGACTGGGACGCGGTGCTGTCCACCAACCTGGACAGCCTGTTCAACGTCACCAAGCAGGTCATCGAGGACATGATCGAGGCCAATTTCGGCCGCATCATCAACATCTCCTCGGTGAACGGCCAGAAGGGCCAGTTCGGCCAGGTGAACTACTCCACCGCCAAGGCCGGCATCCACGGCTTCACCATGGCCCTGGCCCAGGAGGTGGCGGGCAAGGGCGTCACGGTTAACACCGTCAGCCCCGGCTACATCGGCACCGACATGGTCCGCGCCATCCGCCCCGAGGTGCTGGAGAAGATCGTCGCCACGGTGCCGGTGAAGCGCCTGGGCGAGCCGTCCGAGATCGCCTCCATGGTGGCCTGGCTGGCTTCCGACGAGGGCGGCTACGCCACCGGCGCCGACTTCTCGGTGAACGGCGGCCTGCACATGGGCTAAACCGCGCTTCGCGGCGGCCCGCGGCCGGCCCGTCCCTCCGGGGGCGGGCCGGCTTTTTTTCGCCCGGCAATAAGTTGTTACCTGAATTTACCGGATACGGCATGGACGCCCCCGGCTCATGGTGGTTTCATATCAAGAAACAAAGCCGCTCGAGATCGTCATGAAAAACATCAAGCTCACCCTGTGGGGCCTGTTCCTGGGCCTGTCCACCCTCTGGCTGCTGGCCGACAGCCTGCTGCCTGCCCCCTTCACCTACTTTTCCTTCCGCGGCGTCTTCGTCCAGTACACCGGCCTCCTGCTCATGGGCGCCATGAGCCTGGCCATGATCCTGGCGGCCCGGCCCAAATGGCTGGAGCCCCGCCTCAACGGCCTGGACAAGATGTACCGCCTGCACAAATGGCTGGGCATCAGTACCCTGGTGCTGGGCGTCATCCACTGGTGGTGGGCCCAGGGCACCAAGTGGATGGTGGGCTGGGGCTGGCTGGTCAAGCCGGCGCGCAAGGGCGCCGGCCCGGGTGGTCCCGGCGGCCCTGGCGGCCCCGGCATGGGCGCGGACACCCTGGCCGAATGGCTGCGCAGCCAGCGGGGCCTGGCGGAGAACATCGGCGAATGGGCCTTCTACGCCGCCGTGGTGCTGCTGGTGCTGGCCCTGGTGAAGCGCTTCCCCTACCACCGCTTCGTGCAGACCCACAAATGGCTGGCAGCCCTCTACCTGCTGCTGGTGTACCACGCCCTGATCCTGTTCAAGGCCGAATACTGGAGCCAGCCGGTGGGCTGGGCCCTGGCCCTGCTGCTGCTCGGCGGCACGGTGGCGGCCTGGCTGGTGCTGTCCCGCCGGGTCGGCGCCGGGCGCAAGGTTGCGGGACGCATCGAAAGCCTCACCTACTACCCGGAACTGCAGGTGCTGGAAACGGCGATCCAGCTGGAGCCAGGCTGGGCCGGCCACACCGCCGGCCAGTTCGCCTTCGCCACCTCGGACCAGGGGGAGGGCGCCCATCCCTACACCATCGCCTCGGCCTGGGAGCCGGAGAACCGGCGCATCGTCTTCATCACCAAGGCCCTGGGCGACCACACCAGCCGCCTCCGGGAAAAGCTCAAGGTGGGCGCCGGCGTGGTCGTCGAAGGCCCCTACGGCTGCTTCGACTTCAACGACCGGCAGCCCCTGCAAATCTGGATCGGCGCCGGTATCGGCATCACCCCCTTCATCGCCCGCATGAAGCAGCTGGCCGCCCGGCCCGGGCAGCAGAGCATCCACCTGTTCCACCCCACGGCGGAATACTCGGAGGCTGCCATCGCCAAGCTGCGGGCCGATGCCGCCGCCGCGGGGGTGCATCTGCACCTGCTGGTGAGCCCCCGGGACGGCCTGCTGGATAGGGAACGCATCCGCCAGGCCGTGCCCGACTGGCGCCAGGCCAGCCTGTGGTTCTGCGGCCCGCCCGCCTTCGGCCAGGCCCTGCGGCAGGATTTCCAGGCCCAGGGCATGGCGGAGGAACGCTTCCACCAGGAACTGTTCCAAATGCGCTGAGGCCCCGAGGGGCGGGCGGAAGGGAATTGGTCATCAAAAAGCCTTCCAGCCCGCCTACAATAGCGGTTTGATCCTCAGCACACTGCGCACGCACACGGAATTCGCCATGACTTTCAAGGTATTCATCGACGGCCGCCACGGCACCACCGGTCTCAAGATCGACGAGCGGCTCTCCATCCGCCCGGAAATCGAAATCCTCACCATCCCCGAGGACAAGCGCAAGGACCCGGCGGTCAAGGCCGAGTACATCAACAACGCCGACGTGGTCTTCCTCTGCCTGCCCGATGCCGCCTCCCGGGAATCCGTGGCCCTGCTGGCCCCGGGCAACACCAGGACCCGCTTCCTCGACGCCTCCACCGCCCACCGCACCAACCCGGACTGGGTGTACGGCCTGCCCGAACTCAACGGCGGCCAGCGCGAGCGCGTCGCCAAGGCCCAGAAGGTGGCGGTGCCCGGCTGCCACGCCAGCGGCTTCATCATGCTCATGGCGCCCCTGGTGGCCGGCGGCATCGTGCCCAAGGACTACCCGGTCAGCACCTACTCCATCACCGGCTACAGCGGCGGTGGCAAGGAAATGATCGCCAGCTACGAAGAGCCCGCCAGCCTGCCGGACGCCATGAAGAGCCCGCGCTTCTACGCCCTCGGTCTCGCCCACAAGCACCTGCCGGAAATGCAGATGCAGACCGGCCTGGCGCACCAGCCCCTGTTCACCCCCATCGTCGGCAACTTCGCCCAGGGCATGGTGGTGGCGGTGCCCCTGCTGCCCCGGATGCTCGGCAAGAAGGTCACCCCGGCCGACCTGCAGGCCTTCTACAGCGAGTACTACGCCGGCGAAGTGTTCGTGAAGGTGATGCCCCTGGATGCCGCCCCGGTGCTGGACAACGGCTTCCTGCCGGCCACCGCCTGCAACGACACCAACCGGGCCGAGATTTTCGTCTTCGGCCACGGCGAGCAGATCCTGGTGGCCTCCCGCTTCGACAACCTGGGCAAGGGCGCCTCCGGTGCCGCCATCCAGTGCATGAACCTGATGCTGGGCGTGGACGAGGCAACCGGCCTGGCCGTATAAGCACCGCCCATCGCACCAACGAAAAGGCCGGCCCGGGCAATCCGGGCCGGCCTTTTCTTTTATGCCCAGCTCAATCAAGTGATCCAATTTGATTGACGAAAGCGCTCCGGAATCGGGCAGCCTCGGTGCTAGTCTTGGCTCATCACTTCGACCGAGCGCCAGCATGGACCAAGACCGCCTCCCAGTACGCCAACGCCTTATCAGCGCCGCCCTGGAGCGCTTCCTCGCCGATGACTACCACCGCGTCACTACCCGTCAGATCGCCGAACAGGCAGGCGCCAACGTTTCCATGATCCGCTACTACTTCGGCAGCAAGGAAGGGCTTTACGAAGAGATGATCCGGGAAAGCCTGGCCCCCTTGCTGGAGGTGCTGGATGGCCCCCTGTTCGACGCAGTGGACGGCTTCGGCAGTCTGCTCCGGCTGTACTACGACACCATGGCCGGCCAGCCCCAGTTTCCCAAGCTGATCCTCAAGGTCCTGGCGCTCAACCAGGGCCCCGGCCGTCGCTTCATCCAGCAGCTGCTGGAACGGGGCCGCAACCGGGGCTCCCGGCGGGTGGAGGGGCTCAAGGCCAGTGGCCAGGTGGATGCCGGCACGGACCCGGACATCCTGCGCCTGGCCTTCGTCAGCCTGGCCATGACGCCCATGCTGCTCAAGGACATTTTCGAGGAGCAGATGGAACGGCCCATGGATGGCGAATTTCTCGCCCGCCTGGCCGATTTCAACGGCCATCTTTTTACCGCCGGACTCAAGCCCGCCGCCGACTGAGGAGCCCCGCCATGACCTACCAGCGCCACGCCGGAGCCGTACGCCGTTTCGGCCGCGTCATGCGCTTCGCCAGCCGGGTGCAGCAATGGCCGACACGCCTCACCCCGGCCCCGTTCCGCCTGCTGCAGATCGGCTCGGCCTTCTGGCAGTCCCGCGCCCTCTACGCCGCCGCCCGCCTGGATATTGCCACCCGACTCGGGGAGGAAACCCTGACGGCGGAGGAGATCGCCTCGCGCATCGCAGCCGATGGGGATGCCATCGCCCGCTTGCTGCGGCTGCTGGCAGCCCTGGGAGTGTTCCGCGAAACGGCGCCCCGCCGCTTCGCCAACAATGCACTGTCCGGCTGGTTGCGCCGGGATCACCCGCGGAACCTCAGGGCCATGATCCTCCTGCACAACGATCCAGCCATGTGCCGCCCCTGGTATGAATCCCTGGAAGAAGGTCTACGCGAGGGTAGGGCGCCCTTCGCCCTCAGCCACGGTCAGGAGCTCTTTCCCTATCTGACGGACCATCCCGAACTGGAGCGCTTGTTCGCCGACGCCATGGATAGCGTGGAAGCCCTGAGCGGCGACAGCTTCGCCACTGACTTTGACTGGAGCCGCTTCCATCACCTGATCGACCTGGGGGGGGCCCGCGGCAGCAAGGCCCGCACCATCCTGCGCCACCACCCCCGGCTGCGGGCCACGGTGGTGGAGCGGCCCAGCGTGGTGGCCGAGGCCCGGCAGCATCGGGAAGGCGATGCAGAAGCGGAGCGCCTGACCTTCCTGGCCGCCGACCTGCAAAGTTACCAGCCACCGCCGGCCAGCCCCGGCGATGTCTTCCTCCTCGCCGCCGTGCTGCATTGCCTGGACGATGCCGAGGCCGCTGCCGTGCTCGGGCGCGTGGCCGCCGCCGGCGCCCCCGTGGTCGTTCTGGAACAGGTGTTGCCGGAACAGGGGGCCGACCTGACCGCCGCCTCGTTCGACATGCAAATGTTCATGGGCACCCGGGGGCGGGAGCGCACCCAGGCGGAATGGCAAGCCCTGGCCGTGAAAGCCGGGGTGGTGCTGGAAGAAATCGTGGCCCTGCGCAGCTTTGCCCGGATTCTGGTGTTCCGCCGGGGCCACTGAGACCGCTCAGTAGAGCAGGAAGGGCGCCCGCGCCATCTCCCACGCTGCCTCGTCCGGCCGCACCAGGGCGTCGAAATCGGCCGGGGTGGCGGCGGCATCATCCACCCATTCCCGCAGCAGGGGGCTGCCGTTGATGAGGTCGATGGCCAGGCGGTCCCGTTCGTATTCGTAGGGGAAGTCACGCCAGATCGGGTAGTCGGGCTGCAGGCGACGCAGGGCCTTGAAGGCCAGGGTCTGCAGGCGCCAGGGCTGGAAGGCGGCGTGGTCGTAGTGGGCCGGGTCTTCGACGTGGATCTGCACGCCGTGGCACAGCTTGCCGGCGTGCTTGTGGAAGGTGGGCTCGAACCAGCATTCCCGCAGCACGCAGCCCTTGAGCCATTCGGGGGCCAGGGCGCCCATTTCGGCGATGATCGCCCGGGCGTCGATGTCCGGGGCGCCGAAGAGTTCCAGGGGGCGGGTGGTGCCCCGGCCTTCGGACAGCGTCGTACCTTCCAGCATCACCGTGCCGGCGTAGGCTCGGGCCATGGAGAGGTTGGGGGCGTTGGGGCTGGGATTGACCCAGCTGCGCTCGCCCAGGGGCCAGCCGTAGCCGGGGCCGGCTTCGGGCTGCCAGCCGGCCATGGTGATGACCTGGCAATCCACGTCCAGCTTGAGGGTGGCGATGAACCAGCGGGCCAGTTCGCCCATGGTCAGGCCGTGACGCATGGGCAGGGGACCGGCACCGACGAAGCTCTCCCAGCCCTGGCGCAGCAAGAGGCCTTCCACCGGACGGCCGGCGGGGTTGGGACGGTCCAGCACCCACACCGACTTGCCGTGCTTGGCGGCGGCCTCGAGCACGTAGCGCAGGGTGGTGATGAAGGTGTAGATGCGGCAGCCCAGATCCTGCAGGTCCACCAGCAGCACGTCGAAGCTGTCCATCATGGCGTCCGTGGGCCGGCGCACTTCGCCGTAGAGGCTGAAGACGGGAATGCCGTGCAGGGGGTCCACGTAGTCCGGGGATTCCACCATGTTGTCCTGCTTGTCGCCGCGCAGGCCGTGCTGGGGGCCGAAAGCGGCGGAAAGCTCGAGGTCGGACAGGGCCGCCAGGGCGTCCAGGGAATGGGTCAGGTCCCGGGTGACGGAGGCGGGATGGGCGAGGAGGGCGACCCGCTTGCCCGCCAGGGGGCGGCGCAGGGCGGGGTCGGCGAGCAGGCGGTCGAGGCCAAACTGGATCATGGGATGTCCTACAGGTCGGGCAGGGCGAGGGGAACGGCAAGCGCGAATCCGTCCCGGTGGTGAAAGTCGGCTTTGCCGGCGGGGTGGGCCAGGGCCCAATAGGAGAGCAGGCCGTCGGCCTGCTCCACCACAGTGGTCAGGGCCAAAAGCAGCTCGCCGTCGCCGGCAGGCAGGGCTTCGGCGGGCAAGGCAACGCGGAGGCTCAGGCTGCCCTCAGCCACTTGCCACTCCAGATGGGGCGCCGGCAGGGTGACATTTTCCAGGCGCTGGCGGTAGGCAGCGAAGGCGTAACCGGCCCACTGGCCGGAGGGGGAGAAGTTGTACTCCCGATACGCCTCGCCGCCCCGGCGGAGGAAGACCTCGAAACAGGTGTGGGCCCACAGCCGGTCGGGCGCCACCGGTGCGGCGGGGGAGGGCAGGCGCAGGGCGGCCAGATCGCCGGCGAGGCGGTAGTCCAGTTGCAGGCCGCCGCTGCCATGGGCGGCCACGGCTACCGCAATACCGGCCACGGCAGGAGCCGGATGCTCGGGATGGGGCGTCAGGGCGCGGTTGGCGGGCAAGGAGGTCATGGGCAAAAGGGGGAAGGCGCCGGGCATGGGGAAAATGGGCAAGCAGGGGCGAAGTTTAGCCCAGCCCGGGCCGCCCCGGATGCCGCGGGGCCGGCGAAGGGCCTTACAATTTGGCCCATGCTCCCGATCCGCTACGTCGAACCCGTGTTCCGCCCGCCCAGCGAGGCCGAATCCCTGATCCTGCCCGTCACCGACGGCTGCTCCTGGAACCAGTGCACCTTCTGCGAGATGTACACCGCCCCCCAGAAGCGCTTCCGCGCCCGGGAGGAGGAAGAGGTGCTGGAGAGCATCCGCCGCGTCAGCGCCCAGTACGGCAGCCAGGTGCGGCGGGTCTTCCTGGCCGACGGCGACGCCCTGGTGCTGCCCACCCGGCGCCTCCTGGCCTACCTGGAAGCCATCCGCAGCCACCTGCCGGCGGTACGGCGAGTGTCCAGCTACTGCCTGCCGCGCAACCTGCGCAAGAAATCCGTGGACGAGATCAAAGCCCTCAAGGAAGCCGGCCTCTCCATGGCCTATGTCGGCGCCGAATCCGGTGACGACCTGGTGCTGGAAAAGGTGAAAAAGGGCGAGACTTTCGACAGCACCCGGGAGGCCCTGGCGAAGCTGGGGGAGGCCGGCATCACCCGCTCGGTGATGATCCTCAACGGCCTGGGGGGCCACGCCCACTGGCAGCAGCACGCGGAAAACTCCGCCCGCCTGGCCAACGCCACCCAGCCCGAATTCCTTTCCACCCTGGTGGTCAGCTTTCCCATGGGGGAAGAGCGCTTCCGCGCCGACTACCCGGAGTGGGAACCTCTCGACCAGATGGGCCTGTTCCGCGAGATGGAGCGCTTCCTCTCCCTGCTGCAACTGAAGCGCACCGTCTTCCGCAGCGACCACGCCTCCAACTGGCTGGTGCTGAAGGGCAACCTGCCCACGGACCAGGACAAGCTGCTGGCCCAGGTGCGCGCCGCCCTGGCCGACCCGGCCCACGCCCCCCTGCGGCCCGCCTGGGCCCGGGGCCTGTGAGGCAGACGCCATGAGCCACGGCGTACCCCTGCGCAGCTTCAAGGACCGGCTCCGCCAGGTGGCCCTCTTCGAACTGCTCGGCCTGCTGCTGATCACCCCGGGCTTTGCCTGGGTCTCGGGCCAGTCCATGGAAAGCGCCCTGGGCCTGCTGGCCGTGCTGTCCCTCATGGCCGCCCTGTGGAACGGCGGCTACAACACGGCGGTGGACTGGCTGCAGGCCCACCACTTCGGCACCCGGGCCGACCAGCGCGGCTGGCGCGGCCGCATCCTGCACGCCCTCTGTTTCGAGGGCGGCCTGCTGCTCCTGACCCTGCCGGTGATCGTGCTGTGGACCAGCCTTTCCTGGTGGGCCGCCCTGGTGGCGGACCTGGGCCTGGCCCTGGTGTATACCGCCTACGCCTTCGTCTTCAACCTGGCCTACGACCGGCTCTTTCCCATCGTCCCGCCGCCAGCGTAGACCGCCACCAGCCGCAGCCCCAGGGGCGAGGGCAGGGCCTGCAGGGCGAAG
Source organism: Azospira sp. MPR-E4 (assembly GCF_058809645.1). Taxonomy (NCBI): domain Bacteria; kingdom Pseudomonadati; phylum Pseudomonadota; class Betaproteobacteria; order Rhodocyclales; family Rhodocyclaceae; genus Azospira; species Azospira sp. MPR-E4. Next base: position 21,146 of record NZ_JBXAST010000050.1, read on the forward strand.
TCGAAGCGGTTGGCCTCGGCGCACAGGTCCAGGTCGGCGGGGGGCAGGTGGGGCTGGTCGCCGGCGGCGAAGCGGCGGCCGAAGTCCGACTGCCGCACCCGCTCGGAGAAGGGCTCCGGGGAAGGATCGCCGCCCTGCAGCAGGGCTTCCAGGTAATCGGCGCAGGCCACGTCCTCGTCGCCGTCCCGGTCCGTCCATTCGCCGGTGATGACCAGGGTCACCCGGGGCACGCCGGCGGCCAGGATCACCGCCGCCGTGGCCCGGGCATTGAGCAGGGCCGCGCCGAAGAGCAGGGGTGCCGTCCGGTAGCGGCTGAGGCCCCGCACCCCGGCGGCTGTGCAGTGGATCAGGGTGCGCCCCTGCAGCTCCGCCCCCTGCACCGCGCTGGGGGAATTGCCGTAGTGGTAGCCGGGGATGGGGGCGCCGCCGCCCACCGCCCCCACCAGCAGGGCCTGGGGCAGATGCTGCAACAGCAGCAGGCCGTCGCCGGGGGCGGCCACCGGGTACAGCTCCCGGGCGCCCCGATGGATGGCCCAGGCGGCGGTGGAGAAGGAGCGCAGCACATCGATCACCACCACCGCCCCGGTGGGTTCGGGGGCGGCACTGAGTCGGTTCAGGTAGCGGCGTTCGACAAGGGGCGGGGGCATGGTGCCCCCATGCTAGCAAAGCCGGGCAGGGCGCGGAATCCGGGGCCTTTCCGGACGTCGCCGGGCTTCAGATGCGGCGCCGCATCGCTGCCCCGGGGAACGGCGGCCACGACACGGAAGAGGTCTATCCGCTGGCCCGCCGGTAGCCGACCAGCGGAGCGGAGTGGCCTGGGCCGGCAGCAGCGCTGCGGCGCGGGAAGTCAGCCGATGCCGCCCCTACCGTTGCTCATGGGGGACTGCCGGCTAGCGCCCCATTCAGGCGGCGGCCAGTTGCAGGCGGTTGCGGCCGGCTCTTTTGGCGCCGTAGAGGGCCTCGTCGGCCTGGTGCACCAGGGTTTCGGCATTCGCCTCCCGGCTCGGCACCACGCTGGCAATGCCGAGGCTGACGGTGACGATGCGGGGAGCTGTTGCCTCATGGGGCAGGGCCAGGGCCCAGATCGCCTGCTGGATGTTGCGGGCGATCTCCTGGGCCTCGGGGGCGGAGGTATTCGGCAGCAGCACGACAAACTCCTCCCCGCCATAACGCGCCACCAGATCGCTGGCCCGCCGCCCCGCCCGGGTGAGCACCCCGGCCAGGGCCTGCAGGCAGGCGTCCCCCTCCAGGTGGCCGTAGTGGTCGTTGAAATGCTTGAAGAGGTCCACATCCAGCATGATCAGCGCCAGGGGAGCGGCGCTGCGCTGGGCCCGGCTCCACTCCTGCACCAGGGTCCGGTCGAAAGCCCGGCGGTTGGCGATGCCCGTCAGCCCGTCCGTATAGCTCAGGGCCTCCAGCTTGGCATTGGCCTCTTCCAGGGCCCGGGTGCGCTCCTCCACCAGGGCCTCAAGCTCCCGGTTGCGCTCGTGCAGGCCCTGGAGGGGATACACCTCCCCGTCCCGGACCAGATGATAGGGAATGGAAATGCCGCTGTGGGCGATCATCCAGGCGCCGTTTTCCTGCTTGAACAGGAGCACCAGCCGGGCCGTCTCCCGGGACAGGATATGGTCGGGCAGCGGCAGGTGGATATGGAAGAAGGCCGTGACCAGGACCACGTCGGCACTGATGTCCTGCAGCGACAGATCCAGCATTTCGATGCGCAGGGGTTCGGCAACCTGGGCAAAGTCCTGGCGGGTGATCTTGACCCATTCGGCCTTGTCCTTCACCAGGAAATCACCGCCACCGGTATAGCCGCTGAAGTTTTCGCTGAAGCGGGAGGTCAGCCGGTCATCCCGGGTGGCGTACATCTCGATGTATTCATCAAACAGGGAGCGGATCAGGCGCTGTCGTTCTGGGTCCATGGGCAGTGTCATTGAGGAGATCGTCAGAGCCAATGATGCCTGAAAACGAAGGCGTAGAATGGCGCCTTGCGCCCTTCTCCGGCACTCAACCCTCCGCCCGACCTGACGCCACGCCATGCTACCCAACTTCCTGCAAGCCGACGCCGACCTGCAAGCCCTCAACACCCTGGCCCTGCCGGGACGCGCCGCCTTCCTCGGCACCATCACCGCAACGGCACAACTGGCGGCCCTCTCCGCCGTGCCTGCCCTGCAAGGCAAGCCCCGCTTCATTCTCGGCGGTGGCAGCAATCTGGTGCTCAACGGCGACTTCCCCGGCCTGGTGCTGCGCCTGGCCATCCCCGGCCGGGAGCTGGCGGCGGAAGACGACGAGGCCTGGTACATCCGCGCCGGCGCCGGCGAAAACTGGCACGACTTCGTGCGCTGGACCCTGGCCGCCGGCTACCCGGGCCTGGAGAACCTCTCCCTCATCCCCGGCACCGTCGGCGCCGCGCCGATCCAGAACATCGGCGCCTACGGCCTGGAAGTGGGGGAACGCTTCCACCACCTGGAAGCGGTGGACCTGACCACCGGCGCAGCGGTGCGCTTCGACCGCCACCAGCTGCGCTTCGGCTACCGGGACAGCCTCTTCAAGCAGGAGGGCTGGCACCTCGACGGCCGCTACGCCATCACCCACGTCACCTTCCGCCTGGAGAAGCACTGGCAGGCGGTGACCCGCTATGCGGACGTGGCCAAGGAACTGGCCGCAGCCGGCATCGCCGCCCCCACGGCCCTGCAGGTGTCGGACGCCATCATCGCCATCCGCCAGCGCAAGCTGCCTGACCCGGCCCAGGTGCCCAACGCCGGCAGCTTCTTCCACAACCCGGTGGTGGACGCCGCCACCGCCGCCCGGCTGGCGGCCGAGTACCCGACCCTGCCCCAGTACCCCCAGCACGACGGCCGGGTGAAGCTGGCCGCCGGCTGGCTGATCGAGCAGGCGGGGTGGAAGGGGAGGAATCTGGGGCCGGCGGGGATGTATGAGAAGCAGGCCCTGGTGCTGGTGAATCGTGGCGGGG
>NZ_JBXAST010000051.1:0-23964 GCF_058809645.1 Azospira sp. MPR-E4
CCTTTCGCCCCCCGCCCAGCCCCTCGCCATGAACGACCAGCAACTGCTCCGCTACAGCCGCCACATCCTCCTCGACCCCATCGGCATCGAGGGCCAGGAAAGCTTTCTCGCCGCCCGGGCCCTGGTCATCGGCGCCGGCGGCCTGGGCTCGCCGGCGGCGCTGTACCTGGCTGCTGCCGGCGTCAGCACCCTGGCCCTGGCCGACGGCGACACGGTGGACCTGACCAATCTGCAGCGCCAGATCCTGCACACGGAAGCCTCCGTCGGCCGGCCCAAGGCCGAATCCGGGCGGGACGCCCTGCAGCGCCTCAATCCGGAAACCCGGGTGGAAGTGATCGCCCGCCGCCTGGAAGGGGCGGACCTGGAGGCGGAAGTGGCCAAGGCCGACGTGGTGCTGGACTGCTGCGACAACTTCGCCACCCGCCACGCGGTGAACCGGGCCTGCGTCAAGCTGGGCAAGCCCCTGGTCTCCGGCGCCGCGGTGCGCTTCGACGGCCAGATCAGCGTCTTCGACACGCGCCAGCCCGGGGCGCCCTGCTACCACTGCCTCTTTCCCGAAGGCGAGGACGTGGAGGAGGTGCGCTGCGCCACCATGGGCGTCTTCGCCCCCCTCACCGGCATCATCGGCACCCTGCAGGCGGCCGAGGCCCTCAAGCTGCTGGCCGGCTGCGGCCAGACCCTGGGCGGGCGGCTGCTGCTGCTCGACGCCCTGACCATGGAATGGCGCACGGTGCGCCTGCAGAAGGACCCGGGCTGCCCGGTATGCGGGAGCCGATGAAGGGCGGCTGAAAGCACCAGGCCTGAAAGGCAATAGGGACGCCACTTTCCGCCGTGCATAGGCGAAGAATGGCGTCCCTATTGCCTTTCAGTGACGCTGTATTTGGGGAATATCCGCCGCCGGCTCAGGCCAGGCGGGCCAGGATGCGCAGGTCGCCGCCCACCTGGCGCAGGTCGTGCCACCGCAGGCGTTGCTGCTGCTCCAGGGAGGTCAGCTCGGGCAGGCCGAAGAGACCCAGGGCCGGGTTGCCCAGCAGGGTCGGTGCCAGGTAGAGCAGCAGTTCGTCCACCAGCCCGGCGGCCAGCAGGGCGCCGTTGAGGCCGGCACCGCCTTCCACGTGCAGTTCATTGATGCCCCGCCGCCCCAGCTCCAAGAGCAGGGCAGCCAGATCCACCCGGCCAGCGGCGTCGGGCAGCAGCAGCACTTCGGCACCTTGGGCCGCCAGGGCCGCGGCCTTGGCCGGGTCCGGGTTGGCGGTGGCGATGAGGACCGGGCGGCCGTCCAGCAGACGGGCCGTGGGCGGGGTTTGCAGGCGGCTGTCCACCACCACCGGGCGGGGCTGGCGCTCCGTGTCGACGCCCCGCACATTGAGCAGGGGATCGTCGGCCAGCACGGTGCCGCTGCCGCTGAGGATGGCACAGGCCCGGGCCCGCCAGCGATGGCCGTCCTGGCGCGCCTCGGCCCCGGTGATCCACTGGCTCTGGCCGTTGGCCAGGGCCGTCCTGCCGTCCAGGCTGGATGCGGCTTTCAGACGCACCCAGGGGCGTCCCCGGGTCATGCGGGAGACGAAACCGATGTTGAGTTCCCGGGCCTCATTGGCCAGCACACCGGCCCAGACTTCGATACCGGCCTGACGCAGGATGGCCAGGCCGCGGCCGGCCACCAGGGGATTGGGGTCTTCCATGGCCGCCACCACCCGGGCGACGCCGGCGGCTACCAGAGCCTCGGCGCAGGGCGGGGTGCGGCCGTGGTGGCTGCAGGGTTCCAAAGTGACGTAGGCGGTGACGCCCCGGGCGGCTTCGCCGGCGGCGCGCAGGGCATGGACTTCGGCATGGGGCTCGCCGGCCCGCACATGCCAGCCTTCGCCGACGACGACACCGTCCTTGACCAGGACGCAGCCGACCCGGGGATTGGGGGAGGTGGAGTACAGTCCCTGCTCGGCCAGGGCCAGGGCCCGGGCCATGTGGGCGTGGTCGGCAGCGGTGCCGGGGGCGGCGGGCATGAGATGAGGGGAGAATTACTCGTCGCGGGGGCGACGCACAGGCTTGCCCGGGGTCACTTCGCGCACGGCGTGGGAGAACTCGTCCACGTCCTCGAAGTTGCGATAGACCGAGGCAAAGCGGACGTAGGCGATCTTGTCCAGCTTCTTCAGTTCCCGCATCACCATCTCGCCCACCTTTTCGGAGGGGATTTCCCGCTCGCCCAGGGCCAGCAGTTTTTCTTCGATGCGGGTAATGGCGCCGTCCACCGCCTCGGTGGTCACGGGCCGCTTGCGCAGGGCCAGCCACAGGCTGGCGGAGAGCTTGTCCCGGTTGTAGTCCACCCGGGAGCCGTTTTTCTTGACCACCTGGGGCAGGCGGATTTCCGCCCGCTCATAGGTGGTGAAACGCTTGTCGCAGTTGAGACAGCGGCGGCGGCGGCGCACGATGTCGCCGTCTTCGTTGATGCGGGTGTCCACCACCGTGGTGTCCATCGCTCCGCAGAAGGGGCATTTCATCGCTGCGCCGCCCTGGCCGTCTTACTTGCCGTAGACCGGGAACTTGGCACAGAGGGCGGCCACCTTGGCGCGCACTTCGGCCAGCTTGGCTTCGTCGTTCGGCGCGTCGAGCACGTCGGCCACCAGATGGGCGATCTGCTCGGCTTCGATCTCGGTGAAACCGCGGCTGGTCATGGCCGGGGAACCGATACGGATGCCGGAGGTGACGAAGGGCTTTTCCGGGTCGTTGGGAATGCCGTTCTTGTTCACGGTGATGTGAGCCTTGCCCAGGGCGGCTTCGGCTTCCTTGCCGGTGATCTTCTTGGCGCGCAGGTCGATCAGGAAGACGTGGGACTCGGTACGGCCGGAAACGATGCGCAGGCCGCGCTCCTCGCCCAGGACCTTGGCCATGACGCGGGCGTTGTTGATCACCTGCTCCTGGTACTTCTTGAACTCGGGGGACGCAGCTTCCTTGAAAGCCACGGCCTTGGCGGCGATGACATGCATCAGGGGGCCGCCCTGGAGGCCGGGGAAGATGGCGGAGTTGAGGGCCTTCTCGTGCTCGGCCTTCATCAGGATGACGCCGCCGCGGGGGCCGCGCAGGGTCTTGTGGGTGGTGGAGGTGACCACGTCGGCGAAGGGCACCGGGTTGGGGTAGTAGCCGGCGGCGATGAGGCCGGCATAGTGGGCCATGTCCACCCAGAAGATGGCGCCGACTTCCTTGGCGATCTTGGCGAAGCGCTCGAAGTCGATGCGCAGGGCGTAGGCGGAGGCGCCGGCGACGATGATCTTCGGCTTGTGCTCGCGGGCCAGGGCTTCCATCTTGTCGTAGTCGATCTCTTCCTTCTCGTTGAGACCGTAGGAGACGACATTGAACCACTTGCCGGACATGTTGAGAGCCATGCCGTGGGTGAGGTGGCCGCCTTCGGCCAGGCTCATGCCCATGATGGTGTCGCCGGGCTTGGCGAAGGCCATCAGCACGGCCTGGTTGGCCTGGGAACCGGAGTTGGGCTGCACGTTGGCAGCTTCGGCGCCGAACAGCTTCTTCAGGCGCTCGATGGCCAGCTGCTCGGCCACGTCCACGTATTCGCAGCCGCCGTAGTAGCGCTTGCCGGGGTAGCCTTCGGCGTACTTGTTGGTCAGCTGGGAGCCTTGGGCTTCCATGACCGCGTTGGAGACGTAGTTTTCGGAGGCGATCAGTTCGATGTGCTCTTCTTGGCGACGATTTTCATCTTCGATCGCCTTCCAGAGTTCGGGGTCCACTTTCGCCAGGGTGTCGTTTGCGGAGAACATCGGTGCTGCCTCTCAAGCCGTTGAAAAAGGCGGAAATTGTATCATGCCAACCCCCGCCGCCACCCCTCCCGGGGAAAACCCTGCCCCAATTTGGGGCACCGCCCGGCAGAGTCAGCCCGGCAGCTCGTCCAGGGCGCCGTCTTCCAGGTGCCGGGTGCAGCTCCACTGGACGATGCGCCAGCCGGCCCCGTCCCTTTCCAGCCAGGTGATGCCGGCATTGGGGATGGTGAAATCCCGGGGCGCCGCCAGGGGGCGTCCCCGCACGTGGCGGTTGATGACGTCCAGCACCCCGCCGTGACACACCAGCACCACCGTTTCGCCCCGGTGTTCCGCCGCCAGGGCCTCCAAGCAACGGCTGACCCGGGCGGAGAAGTCCTCCAGACTCTCCCCCTGGGGAATAGGCAGTTCCGGCTGGCGCGCCTCGAAGGCCGCATAGGCGCCCGGATGCTGCTGCCGCGCCTCGTCGTAGGTGAGCCCCTCGAAAATGCCGTAGCTGCGCTCCCGCAGGGCCGGCCGCAGGCACACGGGACGCCCCAGATGGGCGGCGACGGCCTCCGCCGTGACCCTGGCCCGGGCCAGGTCGCTGCTGTACACCGCCGTCACCGTGCCGGCCTCGGCCGCCAGGCGCCGCGCCGCGGCCCGGGCCTGGCGCAGCCCGGTGGGATTGAGGCCGATGTCGAGATGGCCCTGGATGCGCCGGTCGGCATTCCAGAAAGTCTCGCCGTGGCGAATGACGCAGATGCGGGTGGGGGCTTTGACCATCGACGGCTCCGGCAACACAGGGCAAAAACCAGGGTTTTAGCAGACCCGGCGGCAGAAGGGAAACAGGGCGTCAAAATGCCAGCGTCACCGGCCGGAAAGCCGCTTCCGGCTAGGGTTTCCACCAATGGCCCGGCCCCGGCCCCTGTGCCACAATCGCCGCGCAATTTGTGGGATTGGGCGCCCGGCCGCCACCAACGAGGCCAGGACACCTCCCGCAAGACTCGGGCAGACGCGCTGCACGCCTGCCCTGGCCACAAGCCGAAATACAAGCGATGGGCCCAAGAAGCCCGGCATTTTCGACATCTCTGGAGGAACCAACCGTGACCTTTCTGCTCAGCGTCTCCCGCGGGATCGACGCCCTCAACGAGCGCGTCGGCAAAGCCGTGATCTGGCTGGTGCTGCTCATGACCATTCTCAGCGCCGGCAACGCCGTGATGCGCTACACCATCAATTACAGTTCCAACGGTCTGCTGGAAATCCAGTGGTACCTCTTCGCCGTGATCTTCCTCTTCAGCGCCGGCTACACCCTGCTGCGCAACGAGCACGTGCGCATCGACGTGGTGGCGGGCAAGTTCTCCCCCCGCGGCCAGGCCTGGATCGACATCATCGGCACCCTGCTGTTCCTGATGCCCATGGCCGTCCTGATCATGTACCTGTCCTGGCCCATTTTCATGAATGCCTGGGATTCCGGTGAAATGTCCTCCAACCCGGGCGGCCTGATCCGCTGGCCGGCCCGCCTGATGATTCCCGTCGGCTTCCTGCTGCTGGTGCTGCAGGGCCTCTCCGAACTGATCAAGCGCATCGCCTTCCTCCGCGGCCTGATCGCCAACCCCGCTGAAAAGCACAAAGGCCCCTCCGCCGAAGAAGAACTGGCGGCCGCAATCAAGGCCAAGAAAGGCGAGGCATAACCATGGAATTCCTGATCAACAACATGGCGCCGGTAATGTTCGGCGCCCTCGTCCTGTTCCTCCTCTTCGGCTACCCGGTGGCCTTCGCCCTGGCCGCCAACGGCATGGTCTTCGGCTTCATCGGCATGGAACTGGGTCTGCTCCACCCGGCCCTGTTCCAGGCCCTGCCGGAACGGGTCTTCGGCATCATGGCCAACGACACCCTGCTGGCCATTCCCTTCTTCACCTTCATGGGCCTGGTACTTGAACGCTCGGGCATGGCGGAGGATCTGCTCGACACCATCGGCCAGCTCTTCGGCCCCATGCGCGGCGGCCTGGCCTACGCGGTGATCTTCGTCGGCGCCCTGCTGGCGGCCACCACCGGCGTGGTGGCGGCTTCGGTGATCTCCATGGGCCTGATCTCCCTGCCCATCATGCTGCGCTACGGCTACGACAAGCGCCTGGCCTCCGGCGTCATCGCCGCCTCCGGCACCCTGGCCCAGATCATCCCGCCGTCCCTGGTGCTGATCATCATGGCCGACCAGCTGGGCAAGTCCGTGGGCGACATGTACGAAGGCGCCATGGTCCCCGGCCTGATCCTGACCGGCCTCTACGTCGGCTACGTCGCCATCCTCACCATCATCAAGCCCAATGCCGCCCCGGCCCTGCCCCTGGAAGCCCGCTCCCTGCGCGGCGCCAAGCTGCTGATGCGGGTGCTGACCTCCCTGGTGCCGCCCCTGGTGCTGATCTTCCTGGTGCTGGGCACCATCTTCCTGGGCATCGCCACCCCCACCGAGGGCGGCGCCATGGGTGCCAGCGGCGCCCTGATCCTGGCCCTGATGCGCAAGCGGTTGTCCGTCTCCCTGCTCAAGCAGGCCATGGACACCACCGCCAAGCTGTCCTCCTTCGTGGTCTTCATCCTGGTGGGTTCCACGGTGTTCGGCCTGGTCTTCCGGGCGGTGAACGGCGACCTGTGGGTGGAACACCTGCTGACCTCCCTGCCGGGCGGCCAGCTGGGCTTCCTCATCGTGGTGAACATCCTGGTCTTCGTCCTGGCCTTCTTCCTGGACTTCTTCGAACTGTCCTTCATCATCGTGCCCCTGCTGGGACCGGTGGCGGAAAAGCTGGGCATCGACCTGATCTGGTTCGGCGTGCTGCTGGGGGTGAACATGCAGACCTCCTTCATGCACCCGCCCTTCGGCTTCGCCCTGTTCTACCTGCGCTCCGTGGCCCCGGCCTCGATCAAGACCACCGATATCTACTGGGGCGCCGTGCCGTTCGTGTGCATCCAGATCATCATGGTGGCCCTCATCATCATCTTCCCGGGCATCGTCAGCTACGGCGATCCGGCCCACCGGGCCCCGACCCAGCAGGAATCCGAAGCCATGGACCTCAACTCCCTGATGCAGCAGCAGGAGGGAGAAGGCGGAGGCTCCGGCGAAGAGGGTCAGAACGAACTGCTCAAGCAGCTGCAGCAGAACAGCAACTGAGCCCAGGTTCATCCCTAGCTTGTGCCCGCCGGCAACCCCGGCGGGCTTTTTTTCGCCCGCCGCCGGCCGCGCCACCGAACGAGCGGCAATAAAAAAGGGAGCCGCAGCTCCCTTTTTGCTTCAAGCCGAAAAATCCCGGCTCAGCCCCACATGGCCCGCTCGATCAGACCCTTGACCGTCTTGGGGTCGAAGGGCTTGTCGCAGATGGCGGAAACGCCGGCCTGCTCCACCGCGGCCAGGCGGCTCATATTGGATTCGCTGGTGACCATCAGCACCGGCACGGTGGCCTGCCAGCTCTGCTGGCGGATGTACTCCACCAGGGCCTTGCCGTCCATTTCCGGCATGTTGTAATCGGTCAGAACCAGATCCACCATGGTTTCGCCGAGCACGGACACCGCCTCCTTGCCGTTGCTGGCTTCGAGGAAGTTCTCGATGCCCAGGTTCTCCAGGATGTGGCGCAGGAATTTGCGGGACACCGGGCTGTCGTCCACGATCAGTACCTTCAGGCTTTCCAGGTCCACCGGCACTTCCAGCTGGCCTTCCGGCTCCAGGTAGTCGATCACCGCGCGCAGGGCGGTGAGCAGCTGCTTTTCGCTGAAGGGCTTGGGCAGGATGCTGCAGGCGCCGGACTGGCGGATGGGGTCCAGCACCTTGGGCCGGGTTTCGCTGGAAATGAGCACGAAGGGCAGCATTTCCAGGTCATCGTCGGCGCGCATGGCGTAGACCAGCTCGGTGCCGGTCATGTCCGGCAGATACATGGCGCTGATGACCACGGAAGGCTTGGACCGGCGCAGCAGGGCCAGGGCATCGGCGCCGCTGGCGGCGATCTGCATGTTGGCGACGCCCAGGTTGCGCAGGAACTGGCCGACGATATGGGCCTGGGTGTGGGACGGTTCCACCAGCACGACCGAGAGGTCGGCGACGGAAGAAATCATGTGCATGGGGCTCCCCTCCTTCTATTGTGCCGGCCACTATAGCAAAAACCCCGGCGCGAAGCCGGGGCCGGAGTGGAGCGGAGGCGACTTACTGCTTGCCGCGGACGAAACGCAGGGTGGTGGCGGCCACCCGGGCGCCGTAGAGGCGGGCCGTTTCCAGGTCGCCGGCAGGGGGCGCCACGTCGGGGCCGACGTCGGAGTCGGACTGGGCCATGGCACCGTAGGAAGCACCCATGCGGTTCACGTCGTTGCGCTGGGCCTTGGAGCTGTTGGCCGGCAGCAGCCCCAGGCTGACCCAGATCATGCCGTGCTGCAGGGCCAGGGTGGCGAGGGCGCCCAGGGTGCCCTGCTTGTCGCCGTTGAGGGAGGCGGAGTTGGTGAAGCCGCCGGCCACCTTGTCCTGCCAGGCCCGGGTGAACCAGGCCTTGGAGGAAGCGTCGGCGAATTCCTTGAACTTGGCGGAGGGGCCGCCCATGTAGGTGGGGGCGCCGAAGATGATGCCATCGGCCCCATCCAGGTCGGCCCAGGGCACGGCGGCGATGTCGTCCAGGGCCACCAGCTGGGCGCTGGCGCCGGCCACCTCATTGACGCCGGCGGCGACGGCGGCGGCCTGCTTGGCGGTGTGGCCGTAGCCGCTGTGATACACGATGGCGATCTTTGCCATGAAACGCTCCTTCAGTCTGTCGGGGGTTGGGAAGTAGGGAATGGGAAATCAGGACCAACGGCAGGCAACGCTCAGGCCGCGGGCGGCAGGTCGAAGAGAAGGAACTCCCCCGGCTCGGCGCCGCCCTGGAAGGCCAGCTCGGATTCGTCGGCAATCTTGGCGCCGTCGCCGGCGGCCAGGGCCACGCCGTTGAGGCTGACCTGGCCGCGGATGACATGGACGTAGGCCAGGCGGCCGGGCGCCAGGGCGTGGCGCACCGCCTCGGCCGGCCCCAGGTGGGCCGCCAGCAGCAGGGCGTCCTGCTGGATCACGGCGCTGCCGTCGCGGCCGTCCGGCGAAGCCACCAGCACCCACTGGCTGGCGTTGTCCGGCGTAAACAGCCGGTGCTGGTCGTAGCTGGCCCTGCCGCCCTTGAGGGCCGGCTCGATCCAGATCTGCAGCAGATGGGTTTCCTCATCGGCGGAAGGGTTGAACTCGCTGTGCAGCACGCCCTTGCCGGCGCTCATGCGCTGCACCTCGCCGCGGCGGATGATGCCGCCGTTGCCCAGGCTGTCCTTGTGCTCCAGGGCGCCGGAGAGGATGTAGGTGACGATCTCCATGTCCCGGTGGCCGTGCATGGGAAAGCCGGTGCCCGGCGCCACCCGGTCCTCGTTGATCACCCGCAGCGCGCCCCAGCCCATTTCCCGGGGATCGTAGTAGTCGGCGAAGGAAAAGCTGTGTTTGGCCTGGAGCCAGCCGTGATCGGCCTGGCCCCGGGCGTCGGACGGACGTAGCTGGATCATGTCGGGCTCCTTGGCAAGAAGTATTGTTCATTTGCATTCATGGGTTGAAGCCATACTAAGCAATGGATTAGAGTGATTCCAGCGAAATGAACTCACCGATTCATTCAATTTCCTTCACCTATGCGCATCTCCCTCGACGCCCTGCAGATCCTTGATGCCATCGACACCCAGGGCTCCTACGCTGCCGCCGCCAGCCGCCTGCACCGGGTGCCCTCGGCCCTCTCCCACGCCATGCAGAAGCTGGAAGGGGAGCTGGGGGTGGAACTGTTCGAGAAGAGCGGCCGCCGCGCCATCCTCACCGCCGCCGGCCGCACCCTGCTGGAGGACGGCCGCCATCTGCTGCGCGCCGCCCTGGAGCTGGAGTCCCGGGTGAAGCGGGTGGCCACCGGCTGGGAAACGGAGCTGTCCATCGCGGTGGACTCGGTCATCCCCGGCGAGCGCCTCTACCCCCTGCTGCAGCGCTTCTACGACGAAGGCCACGGCACCCGCCTGCGCCTCTCCTACGAAGTCCTGGGGGGCTGCTGGGACGCCCTGACCACGGGCCGGGCCGACCTGGTGATCGGCGCCCCCGGCGACATGCCGGCCCGGGGCGGCATCGCCACCCGGCCCCTGGGCACCATGGAACTGGTATTCACCATGGCCCCCGGTCATCCCCTGAGCACGGTGCCCGAGCCCATTCCGGCCCACGAACTGGCCCGGTACCGGGCCGTGGTGCTGGCCGACACCTCCCGGGAACTGGCCGCCCGCACCAGCGGCCTGCTGGAAGGCCAGGACGCCCTGCGGGTGCCGGACATGCAGAGCAAGGCGGCGGCCCAGGCCGCCGGTCTTGGCGTCGGCCACCTGCCGCCCTGGCTGGTGGCGCGGGAAGTGGCGGCAGGCCGCCTGGTCACCAGGACCCTGGCCGAACCCAAGGGCAGCACCCCGCTCCACATTGCCTGGCGCCCCTCCCACGAGGGCCGTGCCCTGGCCTGGTTCCTGGCGGCCCTGGAGGACCGGGAGCTGTGCCAGGCCCTGACCGAGGGTCTGGCGTAAAGGGGGAAGCCGGCCCCCGGCTGGGGTAAAATTCCCGGATGACCGATCCCCGCTTCGTCCATCTCCGCCTCCACAGCGAATACTCCATCACCGACGGCATCGTCCGCCTCGACGACGCCGTGGCCCGCGCCATCGCCGACGGCCAGCCGGCCATGGCCCTCACCGACCTGGCCAACGCCTTCGGCCTGGTGAAGTTCTACAACGCCTGCCGCGGCAAGGGCGTCAAGCCCGTCGCCGGCGCCGACGTGTGGATCGCCAACGAAACCGAGACCGACCGCCCCTTCCGCCTGCTGCTGCTGGTGCGCAGCCACCGGGGCTACCTGCAGCTGTGCGAACTGCTGTCCCGGGCCTACCTGGCCGAAGGCCGGCGGGACCGGGCCGAGATCAAGCGGGCCTGGTTCGACGAAGTGGGCTGCGACGGCCTCATCGCCCTCTCCGGCGCCAAGGACGGCGACGTGGGCGACGCCCTCCTGGCCGGCAACCGGGACCTGGCGGCGGCCCGGGCCAGGGCCTGGAGTGCCCAGTTCCCCCAGGCCTTCTACCTGGAAGTGCAGCGGGCCGGCCATCCCCAGCAGGAGCAGCTGGTGTCGGCCACCGCCGACCTCGGCGCCGACCTGGAACTGCCCCTGGTGGCCACCCACCCGATCCAGTTCCTCGACGCCGACGACTTCAAGGCCCACGAGGCCCGGGTCTGCATCGCCGAGGGCTACGTCCTGGGCGACCGGCGCCGCCCCAAGACCTTCACCGAACAGCAGTATTTCAAGACCCAGGCGGAAATGGCGGAGCTTTTCGCCGACCTGCCCGAGGCCCTGGAAAACACGCTGGAAATCGCCAAGCGCTGCAACCTGACCCTGACCCTGGGCAAGAACTTCCTGCCCCAGTTCCCCACCCCCGACGGCATCTCCCTGGACCAGCACCTCATCAACGAGGCCAAGGCCGGCCTGGAAAAGCGCCTGGAACTGCTGTTCCCGGACCCGGAGGAGCGGCAGCGGCGGCGCCCGGAGTACGACGAGCGCCTGGAAATCGAGACCAAGACCATCGTGCAGATGGGCTTCCCCGGCTACTTCCTGATCGTGGCCGACTTCATCAACTGGGGGAAGCACAACGGCGTGCCCGTGGGCCCGGGCCGGGGTTCCGGCGCCGGCTCCCTGGTGGCCTACAGCCTGGGCATCACCGACCTGGACCCGCTGCAGTACGCCCTGCTGTTCGAGCGCTTCCTCAACCCCGAGCGGGTCTCCATGCCCGACTTCGACATCGACTTCTGCCAGGACAACCGCTGGCGCGTGATCGAGTACGTGCGCCACAAGTACGGCGTCGATGCGGTGTCCCAGATCGCCACCTTCGGCACCATGTCCTCCAAGGCGGTGATTCGGGACGTGGGCCGGGTGCTGGACCTGCCCTACAACTTCTGCGACTCCCTCTCCAAGCTGATCCCGGTGGAAGCCAACAAGCCGGTGTCCCTGGCCCAGGCCCTGGAAATGGAGCCCCAGCTGAAGGAGAAGATGGAGGAGGAAGAGGAAGTGGCCGAGCTGTTCGAGCTGGCCATGAAGCTGGAGGACTTGACCCGCAACGTGGGCATGCACGCCGGCGGCGTGCTGATCGCCCCGGGCAAGCTCACCGACTTCTGTCCCCTCTACGCCCAGCCCGGCTCCGACTCGGTGGTCAGCCAGTACGACAAGGACGACGTGGAAAAGGTCGGCCTGGTGAAGTTCGACTTCCTCGGCCTGCGCAACCTGACCATTATCGAGCTGGCCGTGGAGTACGTGGAACGACTCACCGGCGAAAAGCTGGACCTGCTCTCCCTGCCCTTCACCGACCCCGCCGCCTACCAGATTCTCAAGGACGCCAACACCACGGCGATCTTCCAGGTGGAATCGGAGGGCATGAAGAAGCTGCTGAAGAAGCTGGCCCCCGACCGCTTCGAAGACATCATCGCCGTGCTGGCCCTGTACCGTCCCGGCCCCCTGGGCTCGGGCATGGTGGACGACTTCATCCTGCGCAAAAAGGGCCAGCAGAAGATCGACTATTTCCACCCAGACCTGAAGGGCTGCCTGGACCCCACCTACGGGGTGATCGTGTACCAGGAACAGGTGATGCAGATCTCCCAGATCATCGGCGGCTACACCCTGGGCGGCGCCGACATGCTGCGCCGGGCCATGGGCAAGAAAAAGGCCGAGGAAATGGCCAAGCACCGGGAGACCATTGCCGAAGGGGCGAAGAAGAAGGGCTACGACCCGGCCCTGGCCGAACAGCTGTTCGACCTCATGACCAAGTTCGCGGAGTACGGCTTCAACAAGTCCCACACCGCCGCCTACGCCATGGTCACCTACCACACCGCCTGGCTCAAGGCCCACCACTGCTCGGCCTTCATGGCGGCCACCATGTCCTCGGACATGGACAACACGGACACCGTGAAAATCTTCTACGAAGACACGGTGAAAAACGGCATCAAGGTGCTGCCGCCGGACGTGAACCACTCCGACTACCGCTTCGTGCCGGTGGACGGCAAGACCATCCGCTACGGCCTGGGAGCGGTGAAGGGCACCGGCCAGCAGGCGGTGGAGTGCATCCTCGCCGCCCGCGCCGAAGGCGGCCCCTTCAAGGACCTCTTCGACTTCTGCCTGCGGGTGGACAAGCGCCTGGTGAACCGCCGTACCATCGAAGCCCTGATCCGCGCCGGCGCCTTCGACACCCTGGACCCGAGCCGGGACCGGGCCCAGCTCATCGCCTCCGTCAGCATCGCCATGGAAGCGGCCGACCAGGCCGAGCGAAACGCCCACCAGGGCGGCCTCTTCGAGATGTTCGGCAGCGGCGACGACGCCGTGGCCGAAGCGCCCCAGTACGTCAGCGTCCGCCCCTGGAGCGACAAGCAGCGCCTGCTGGAAGAAAAGACCGCCCTCGGCTTCTTCTATTCCGGCCATCCTTTCGACAGCATCCGCTGCGAAGCCAAGCGCTTCGCCGGCCGCCCCCTGAGCGCCCTGGCTCCGGCACGGGAGCCCCAGACCCTGGCCGGCGTGGTCATGGACCTGCGGGTGAAGATGACCAGCCGGGGCCGCATGGGCATCATCATCCTGGACGACGGCTCCTGCCCGTCGCTGGAGGTGACGGTCTACAGCGAGGTCTTCGACGCCCACCGCAACAAGCTGAAGGTGGACGAACCCCTGATCATCGAAGGCAAGGTGAGCAAGGATGACTTCCGCGACGGCCTGCGCATCGTTGCCGAGAATCTCTACACCCTGCCCGAAGCCCGCACCCGCTTCGCCCGCCAGCTGCGCCTGTCGATGAACGGCCAGGCCGATGCGCGCAAGCTGCAGGAGCTGCTCACCCCCTTCCGCATGGAAGGCGGCTGCCCGGTACGCATCGCCTACCGCAACGGCGAAGCCCAGTGCGAGCTGATCCTGGGCGAAGGCACCCGGGTGCGACCGGACGACGACCTGCTGCAAACCCTGCAGGACTGGCTCAGCCCCGCCGGCGTCGAGCTGCAGTACAACTAACCCCGGCCCGGCCGGGCCATGCTTCCCCCACTCCTGAGGAGCCCGCCATGAACTGCAAACCCCTTCTCGCCGTTGCCCTGGCACTGGCCCTGGCCGCCTGTTCCAAGGTCACCCTGGAAAACTACGGCAAGCTGAAAATGGGCCAGAAGTACGAGGAAGTGACGGCCATCATCGGCGAGCCCAGCCACTGCGACGAAACCCTGGGGGTGCGTTCCTGCGCCTGGGGCAGCGAACAGCAGGGCATCACCGTCAATTTCTTCGGCGGCCAGGTGGTCCTGCTTTCCGCCCGCAACCTGAAGTAGGTCCATGTCCGTCCGCCTCATCGACGGCGCCCTGCTGGCGGAGGTGACAGCCGAAGCCAAGTCCTCGCCCCGGCTGCGCAAGAACCGCAACTTCCATCCCCGGGACGACTACCCGGGCCACCGCCTGCTCAACGCCCTGGAACCGGGCTCCTACGTGCCGCCCCACCGCCACCTGGACCCCAACAAGGATGAAACCATGGTGGTCCTCAGCGGCCGCCTGGGCCTGGTGACCTTCGACGGGCAGGGCAACATCGCCGGCACTGCCGTGCTGGCCCCGGGCAGCCACACCCTGGGCGTGGACATCCCCCACGGCACCTGGCACTCCGTCCTGGCCCTGTGCCCGGGCACAGTCTTCCTCGAAGCAAAGTCCGGCCCCTACCTGCCCCTCACCGGCGACGAACTGGCCCCCTGGGCCCCGGCGGAAGGCCAGGTAGAAGCGGCAGCCTACCAGGCCACCCTGGCCCGCCTCTTCGCCGCCCCGGCAAGCTAAAAAAAAGGCCCGCTGGGGAGCGGGCCTGAACTTTCGAGAGGTGGTACAGGAACTCAGTCGAGGGCGATCTGGGCCTTCAGCCAGAAGGTGCGCCCGGGCTCGTTGATGCGTAGCGTCGACGCACCAAGGTAGCCGGCAATGTCGGAGCCGCCCTTGGACAGATGCTCGGCATAGACCTTGTCGAACAGGTTGTCCACGCCGGCACTCAGCAGGGCCTTCTTGTTGGGACGATAGCCGGCGTTGAGGGAGAAGATACCGAAGCCGCTGCTACGCCCCAGGTCCTTGCCGTTGAAGACGATGTTGCCGGAGCCCACGTCGTAACGGTCCTGGGCCGAAACGAGCCGGGCCAGGGCACCGAAGGAATAGGTCTTGTCGTCATAGGACAGGCCGACCCGCAGCTCCAGAGGCGGCTGCTGGGCCAGGGGCTTGTCGTCCGTATCGTTGCTGCCGCGCACGTAGGCCAGGGTGCCGTAGCCCTTCCAGGCGGAATTGAACTGGTAGGCCAGGTCGGCTTCGCCGCCGTAGATGGTGGCATCCACATTGCGCGTCACCGCCGTGCCGACCCAGCGGATCAGCAGGTAGTCCTGCACCTTGCTGTAGAAGCCGGAGACCGCACCGCTCCAGGGACCGTTGCGATAGTTGGCGCCCACGTCCAGTTGGGTGGTCTTTTCCGGCTTGACGTCGAGGAAGACGCTGGTGGCCGGCGCCAGGGGATTGCCCTTGCCCCGCTCCCAGAAATCGGCGGTCCGGCCGGCATGGCCCAGGCCGGCGTACCAGGTGCCGGCACCCTTGGCAAAGTCGTTCTCGTAACGCAGGAAGCCGCTGCCCAGGGTCTCCTTGTCGGTCTTACCCCGGGTGATGCTGGTGGCGCGCTTGTCCTGCACCTCATGCCAGTCCACACGCAGGCCGCCGATGACACGGCGATCCTCGGCCAGCAGGTGGGTGGCTTCGCTGAACAGGCCATGCTGCTTGAAGATCATGTCCTCGGCCCAGGCCGAGGACTGATAAGCCGTTTCAGCAGCGGAGGCACTTACCGGCGAGTCGCCAGAACGGAAACGGTGGGTATCTTCCTTCTGGTCCACGCCGATGGTGACCTTGGTGGCGTCGCCGGGAACCAGGGTGACGGAGAAGCGGCTGCCCAGGGTCTTGCGGTCTGGATTGCTGACCATGTACTTGGCCGTCGGCGGCTTGGTGCGCAGACTGTAGTTGTCCATCACGTGGTCCACGTAGTTGTAGTAGGCCAGGGCCTCAACCTTGTCCACCAGGGCGGAAAGCTTACGCTTCTCGAACTTCAGGGCCACGTTCTCCCGGGCGAACTTGGAGCCGTCCATGGAGCGGTCGGCGTAGGCCGCCTCGCCGTCGCTGCGGGCCAGGGACAGTTCCATGCGGGTGTTGTCGTCCGGCGTCAGGCCGATGGCTGCATTGTTGCTCCAGCGGGTGTAGCGGGAGTGCACGGTGTCGCCGTTGCCATCCTTGTAGTCGTCCGAATCGGCCCGGGTCGCCCCGGCCTGGACGTAGAAGTTGCCGTTGCCGGCCCGGATGTCGGCCATCTGGTCGTTGCGGCCGAAGCTGCCGAAGGTGAGGCTGCCATTGGCCTTCCAGCCGGCTTCGCGGAAGCGCTTGATATCCTTCTCGAACAGCACCACCCCGGCCGACTGGCCAGCGCCGTAGAGCACGCTTTGGGGGCCCTTGAGCACCGTCACGCGGTCGTAGGATTCAGGATAGACATAGGCCGTCGGCGGGTCCATGCGGCCGCCGCAGCCACCGTAAATTTCCTGGCCGTCCAGGAGGATGCCCAGGCGGGAGCCGGAAAAGCCCCGCAGCACCGGGTCACCGTCGGTGCCGCCCTTGCGGATGACGGAAAAGCCCGGGATGGTCTTGAGGAAGTCGGCACCATCGTGGGCCGGCAGCGGCTGGCGTGGGGCTTTGGGGTCGGTGACGACCTTGAGCGGCTCCTCCATGCGCGGGGCGGTGACGACCACGGTGTCGAGGGTGGTGCCGTCTTCAGCAACGGCCACCAGTGGAAATGCGAGGCAAATGGCCAGACTGAGCCGGCTAGGCATGAACTGCATGATGCTCCCCTGAGATGTTATTGACTGCTTTTCAGGGGTGGGATTCTGGCGGTAGCGGCGCCAGGCGGGAATGTGACACGGTGTCGCACCGAAGTAGTGCCAGGCCATCTGCACGCCCTGCAGCATAAAAAAAGCCACCGTTGCCGGTGGCTTTTCGGGCGACGCCCCGGAGGGCGGACGCAGGACTCAGAGAGCCTCGGCGTTCTCGGCGAGGTACTTGGCGACGCCCTCGGGGCTGGCGGTCATGCCCTTCTTGCCCTTGTTCCAGCCGGCGGGACAGACTTCGCCATGCTCTTCGGTAAATTGCAGGGCATCCACCATGCGCAGCATCTCGTCGATATTGCGGCCCAGGGGCAGGTCGTTCACCACCTGGTGGCGCACCACGCCGGCCTTGTCGATCAGGAAGGAGCCGCGGAAAGCGACGCCGGGTGCAGCTTCCACGTCGTAGGCCTGACAGATTTCATGCTTGATGTCGGCCACCAGGGGATAGCCGACCTGGCCGATGCCGCCCTTCTCGACGGGAGTGTTCTTCCAGGCCAGGTGGGTGAACTGGGAGTCGATGGAGCAGCCCACCACTTCGACGCCGCGCTGCTTGAATTCGGCCAGGCGATGGTCGAAGGCGATCAGTTCGGAGGGGCAGACGAAGGTGAAGTCCAGGGGGTAGAAAAAGAGGACGGCGTACTTGCCCTTGATGTGCTCGGAAAAGGTCACTTCCTTGATTTCGTTGTTGCCGAGGACGGCCAGGGCTTTGAAATCGGGGGCTTGTTTACCGACGAGAACGGCCATTGTTTTTCTCCTGAATGACGGGGATGGGGGAATCGGGATCGGGGTCTGAGCCCCAGGCCAGACGCCATGGTTGGCGCCCATGCCAGCGCTTTTCGAATCTAACCGAGGGTCAGGACGCTGTCAATTTCGCGCCAGGTAAGGCTCGAAGCCCGGCAACAGACCGATAGCCCGGGCCGGCAGGGGTTCGGGCACCAGGCTGCCCTGGAATACCGCCTCGATCACCGGCGGCTCCCGCCAGGGCTGGTCCATGAAGGTCAGTCCGGCCTCTTCCACCAGGGTGCCCGCCCAGTAGGCCCGGGAAATCTCGCCCAGGGTATCCAGGTCCAGGTTGTGGGGCAGGTGCAGGTAATCGATCCAGTTGGCGTCGTGGTAGGAGCAGGTATAGGCGCCCCGGGTGGTGACCCGGGTCAGCAACTTGCCGAAGACCCGGCCGGGATGCTTGTTGCGGTAGTTCTCCGCGTCGGTGCGGGTGGCAAAGAGGAACTGGGCGTGCAGGCGGGAGGGATAACGCTCGAAACTGCGCTGGCGAAAAAACTCCAGGTTGTATTCGGCGAAGTAGTTGTGCACCAGCTGGGGATTGATGCCGGAGGGAAAGACGGTGCGCGGCTCGGCATGGGGGCCGCCGCTCTGGAAATCCCATCCCGGCAAGGACTCCTCCGGCTCTAGCCAGACATAGAGTTCGAGGGGGGCGGCGCCGCGCAGGAGATTATCCATGACGGCATTGTGTCAGAGGCTGGGGCGCTGTTCAAAACCTTCTGTCGGATCGGCTTCCGGCGCGGCTTCCAGGATCTCCACCCCACTCACCCGGGCGGCCGGCGGTCCCTGGGCGGCCCAGGCCAGCAGCCCGGCCACCGCCTCGGCTTCGCCCCAGGCCAGGGCCTCCACCGAACCGTCGCTGCGGTTGCGCACCCAGCCCCTCAGCCCCAGGCCTTGGGCCTCGCGGCAGAGGGACCAGCGGAAGCCGACACCCTGCACCAGACCGCGCACCCGCAGCCGCACCGCCCGTTCAGGCATGGGACGGGGAGCCTCCTGCCTCATCCCGGGGCAGCAGGATGGCGGCCCGCTGCCAGGCCTCGGCCAGGCTGGCCACCAGGTTGTCCGTCCCCACGTCGTCGGCAAAGCCGGAGCGGGACACCAGGGAACCGGGCTGGGCATTGAGCCCGGCCAGGATAAGGCAGCCGCCCCGCTTGGCCAGCATGCGCTGCAGGGCCTCCAGGGTGTCCAGGCCGGTGGTGTCCAGGTTGATCACCTGGTGCAGGTCCAGGATCAGCACCTGGGTACCCTGGGCATGCTGATCCAGCAGGGTCTGCAGCTTGCCCACGGCGCCGAAGAAAAGGGAGCCGTAGAGGCTGTAGGCCGCCACCGGCTGGCCCGCCGCCCAATCGGGCAGGCTCAGGGGCGCCACCTTGGTCAGCTCGGACATGCGGTAGATGAAGAAGAGGGAAGCCAGCACCATGCCGATCTCCACCGCCAGGGTCAGGTCGAAGACCACGGTGATGAAGAAGGTGGAAAGGAGGATGGCCCGGTAGTTCATGGAGTAACGGGGCAGTTCCTTGAACTCGTGCCACTCGCCCATGTTCCAGGCCACCACCATGAGGATGGCGGAGAGGGTGGCCAGGGGCACGTCGCTGGCCAGGGGGGCCGCCACCAGCACCACCGCCAGCAGGGTCAGGGCGTGTACCATGCCGGCCACCGGAGTACGGCCGCCGGCCCGCACATTGGTGCTGGTGCGGGCGATGGCGCCGGTGGCGGCAAAACCGCCCACCAGGGGAGCCACCACATTGGCGACGCCCTGGGCCAGCAGTTCCTGGTTGGGATCGTGGCGGTCGTCGATCTGGCTGTCGGCCACCCGGGCGGAGAGCAGGGACTCGATGGCCCCCAGCAGGGCAATGGTGATGGCCGGGGAAATGAGGTTGCGCAGGGTGGACAAGGTCAGCTCGGGAAAGGCGAAGGCCGGCAGGGACTGGGGAATGCCGCCAAAGCGGCTGCCGATGGTCTCCACCGGGAATTCGAGTAGGGACTGGGCCACCGTGCCGGCGATCAGCACCGCCAGGGGGCCGGGCAACTTGCCTAGTAGGGGCAGCTTGCCGGCCACCTTCTTGTTCCACAGCACCAGCAGCACCAGGGAGGCGGAAGCCAGGGCCAGGGTGGGCAGATCGGTGTTGGGCAGGTTGGCCGCCAGCACCTTCATCTTGGCGAAGAACTCGGCCGGCAGGGCCTCCATGTCCAGGCCGAGGAATTCCTTGATCTGGCTGATGAAGATGAGCACGGCGATACCGTTGGTGAAGCCGATCACCACCGTCACCGGGATGAAGCGGATCAGGGCGCCGAGGCGGGCCAGGCCCATGCCGATGAGGATCAGCCCGGCCAGCATGGTGGCGATGAGCAGGTTGGCCAGGCCGTATTGGGCGACGATGCCGTAGACGATGACGATGAAGGCACCGGTGGGGCCACCGATCTGCACCCGGGAGCCGCCCAGGGCGGCGATGATGAAACCGGCGACGATGGCGGTCCAGATACCGGCCGCCGGATCGACGCCAGAGGCGATGGCGAAGGCCATGGCCAGGGGCAGGGCCAGGACGCCGACAGTGAGGCCGGCCGACACGTCGCGCCCGAACTGGGCCCGGTCGTAGTCAGGCAGGCAGTCCAGGAGCTTCGGTCGGAAAGCGCTCATTGTTGTGCTGTGCTGTCTTGTGGGGGAACCTGTTTCAGGGTCTCGCGCAGGATCTGGGCGGCGGCCCAGAGCATGAGACCCAAACCGGCGAGGGTGCTGAGGATGGCCTCGCCCATGGAGGACGGGAAGTTGCGGAAAAACAGGGGTTCCTTGCCCGTCAGGTAGGCCAGACCGACGGCGAACGCCACCATGCCGGCCACGTCCAGGAGGGCGAAGCCGACGATGGGCAGGGTCAGGGAAAAGCGCCTTTTACCTTGGGGCAGGATCATGGCGTCAGCCTAGGGCCCGGGCCTGACACAGAACTTACAGGCTGAATTTTTAGCAAACTTAGACCCCTTGGTTATTTCACCCGCATCCCGGGCTGGGCGCCGGCATCGGGGGAAAGGATGTACAGGCCGCCGGTCTTGCCTTCCGGATCGGAGGCCGCCAGCACCATGCCTTCGGACATGCCGAACTTCATCTTGCGCGGCGCCAGATTGGCCACCATCACCGTCAGGCGGCCCACCAGGGCGGCCGGATCATAGGCGGACTTGATGCCGGCGAAGACCTGGCGTGGCTTCTCCTCGCCGATATCCAGCTGCAGGCGGATCAGCTTGTCGGCGCCTTCCACATGGCTGGCGTCCACGATCTTGGCGATGCGCAGGTCCACCTTCATGAAGTCGTCGATGGAAATGTGGGGGCCGGTCTCGGCGGCGGCCTGGGCCACCTGGGCTTCCTTCTGCTGCTTTTCGGCGTGGCGCTGCTGGGAATGCTCGGCGCCCTTCTCCGCAGCCTTGGCCGGGGCAGCTGTAACGGCGGGCGCCAGGGATGCCTTGTTGGCCTCCACCAGGGCTTCCACCAGCTTGGGGTCGATGCGGGTCATGAGGTGCTCGTAGGGCTGGATGGCATGGCCGGCGGCCAGCACGGCATTGACGTCGTCCCAGGCGAAGGGGGCGACGTTGAGGAAGGCGGCCACCTTGTCGGCCAGCACCGGCAGCACCGGCTTCAGCAGCACGGTGAGCAGGCGGAACAGGTTCAGCGCATTGGTGCAGGCGGCGTGCAGGGCCGCGTCCTGGCCTTCCTGCTTGGCCAGCTCCCAGGGCTTCACCGTGTCCACATACTGGTTAACGCCATCGGCCAGGGCCATGATTTCCCGCAGGGCACGGCCGAATTCCCGGTTCTCGTAGTATTCGGCGATGCGCGGGGCCGCTTCCCGGATGGCGGCGTAGGGGGCCAGGGACTGGTCGGCCACGGCCAGCTGGCCGTTGAAGCGCTTGGCGATGAAGCCGGCGGCGCGGCTGGCGATATTCACGTACTTGCCCACCAGGTCGGAATTCACCCGGGCGGTGAAGTCGGGCAGGGACAGGTCGATGTCTTCCAGGGTGTTGGTCAGCTTGGCGGCGAAGTAGTAGCGCAGCCATTCCGGATTGAGGCCCTGCTTGAGATAGCTTTCGGCGGTGATGAAGGTGCCGCGGGACTTGGACATCTTCTGCCCGTCCACGGTGAGGAAGCCGTGGGCGAAGACCTTGGTCGGCGTACGGAAGCCGGCCTGCTCCAGCTCGGCGGGCCAGAACAGGGCGTGGAAATAGAGGATGTCCTTGCCGATGAAGTGATACAGCTCGGCCTGGGAATCCTTGGCCCAGTATTCGTTGAAATCCAGGCCCTGCTTCTCGCACAGATTGGCGAAGGAGCCCATGTAGCCGATGGGGGCGTCGAGCCAGACGTAGAAGTACTTGCCGGGGGCGCCGGGAATCTCGAAACCGAAATAGGGGGCGTCCCGGGAGATGTCCCAGTCGGTCAGCCGGTTCTCGCCCTCGGCCCCCAACCACTCCTGCATCTTGTTGGCGGCCTCGGGTTGCAGGCGCCCCTCTTCCCGGGTCCAGCGGCGCAGGAAGTCCTGGCAGCGGGGATCGGAGAGCTTGAAGAAATAGTGGTCGGACGAACGCATTTCCGGCTTGGCGCCGGAGACGGCGGAGTACGGGTCCTTCAGGTCGTTGGGGGTGTAGGCGGCACCGCAGACCTCGCAGTTGTCGCCGTACTGGTCCTTGGCGCCGCACTTGGGGCACTCGCCCTTGATGAAGCGGTCCGGCAGGAACATCTCTTTCACCGGATCGTAGAACTGCTCGATGGAGCGCACCTCGATAAGGCCGGCCGCCTTCAGCTTGCCGTAGATGTCTTCAGCGCAGCGGCGGGTTTCCGGGGTGTTGGTGGAATAGTAGTTGTCGAAACCCACCAGGAAGCCGGCGAAGTCCCGCGTGTGCTCGCCGTAGACCCGCTCGATCAGGGCTTCCGGGGTGATGCCTTCGTTTTGGGCCCGCAGCATGATGGGCGTGCCGTGGGTGTCGTCGGCGCAGACGTACCAGCAGTCGTGGCCCCGCATTTTCTGGAAGCGCACCCAGATGTCGGTCTGGATGTACTCCACCAGATGGCCCAGGTGGATGGAGCCGTTGGCGTAGGGCAGTGCGGAGGTGACGAGGATCTTGCGCTTCATGGGGGAGCCTGAAAAAGTCGGAGCAAAGGCGGGAGTTTACCAAACGCGGGGCCCAGGACCCGGCCCGGCCCCGGAAAAGAACGAAAAGAAGCCGGCCCGACGGCCAAGGAGCGCTTTGGGCCGGCCCCTGCCTTGGGGTATACTCGACAAAATCACTCAAGTATCAGGCTTCCCACAGGAGTTCCCTGCCATGACCATCAGCGTCGCCGACGTCCACACTGCCCTGCAGTCCCTGATCGACCCCAATACCCAGAAGGACTACGTTTCCTCCAAGGCCGCCCGCAACATCAAGGTGGACGGCAACGACGTCTCCCTGGACATCGAGCTGGGCTACCCGGCCAAGACCCAGATCGACGCCATCCGCGCCCGGGTCATCGCCGCCATCAAGGCCCTGCCCGGCGCCGGCAACGTCTCCGCCAATGTCTATGTGAAAATCGTCTCCCACACCGTGCAGCGGGGCGTGAAGCTGCTGCCGGGCGTCAAGAACATCATCGCCGTGGCCTCCGGCAAGGGCGGCGTCGGCAAGAGCACCACCGCCGTGAACCTGGCCCTGGCCCTGGCCCAGGAAGGCGCCACAGTCGGCCTGCTGGACGCCGACATCTACGGCCCCTCCCAGCCCCAGATGCTGGGCCTGGCCGGCAAGCAGCCCGAATCCAAGGACGGCCAGAGCCTAGAGCCCCTGGAGGCCCACGGCATCCAGGCCATGTCCATCGGTTTCCTCCTGGAAGACGTGGAAACCCCCATGGTCTGGCGCGGCCCCATGGTCACCCAGGCCCTGGAACAGCTGCTGCGGGACACCAACTGGCGCGACGTGGATTACCTGGTGATCGACATGCCGCCGGGCACCGGCGACACCCAGCTGACCCTCTCCCAGAAGGTGCCGGTGACCGGCGCCGTGGTGGTCACCACGCCCCAGGACATCGCCCTCATCGACGCCCGCAAGGGCCTGAAGATGTTCGAGAAGGTGGGCATCCCCATCATCGGCATCGTTGAAAATATGTCCATCCACATCTGCTCCAACTGCGGCCATGAAGAACACATCTTCGGCCACGGCGGCGGCGAAAAGATGTGTAAGGACTACGACGTGGAATTCCTCGGTGCCCTGCCCCTGGAGCTGGCCATCCGGGAAATGGCCGATACCGGCAAACCCACCGTGGTCGGCGCTCCCGATTCCCGCCCGGCAGAGATCTACCGGAGCATCGCCCGCCGGGTGGCGGTGAAAATCGCCGACAAGGCCAAGGACCTGACCAGCAAGTTCCCCAATATCGTGGTGCAGAACACCTGAGCCAGCACCGGGGGCGAAGGCCAGCCTTCACCCCCGCTACCCCATTGATCCGGTGGCACTTTTCCCCCAGCC
>NZ_JBXAST010000052.1:0-22818 GCF_058809645.1 Azospira sp. MPR-E4
CCTGGCGCCCGCCCGCCCCAGCCTGTCCTGGGATATTTTCTGCACCGTCGTGGACAACTACGGCGACATCGGCGTCTGCTGGCGCCTGGCCCGGCAACTGGCGGCGGAGCACGGCTTTGCCGTGCGCCTGTGGGTGGACGACCTGGCCAGTTTCGCCCGCCTCTGCCCCGAGTTGCAGGTGCAGCGGGATTGCCAGACGGTGGCCGGCGTCACCGTGCAGCGCTGGGCCAGCGATTTCGCCCAGGTGGAGGCAGCCCAGGTGGTGGTGGAAGCCTTCGCCTGCGAACTGCCGGAAAACTACCTGGCCGCCATGGCCCGGGCGCCCCGGCCGCCGGTGTGGATCAACCTGGAATACCTGACGGCGGAGGACTGGGCCAGCCACTGCCACGGCCTGGCCTCGCCCCACCCGCGCCTGCCCCTGCTCAAGTACTTCTTCTTCCCCGGTTTCGACGCCCGTACCGGCGGCCTGCTGCGGGAACAGGCGCTGATCGGCCAGCGGCAGGACTTCCAGGCCGATCCCCTGGCCCGAAAGGCACTCTGGCAGCGCCTCGGCACCACCCCCACGGCGGCGGAGCGGGTGGTGTCCCTCTTCTGCTACGGCCACCTCCCCGTGGTAAGTCTGCTGGACGCCTGGGCCCAGGCCCCCTCCCCGACCCTGTGCTTCATGCCCCTGGGGCCGGCCCTGCCGGAAGTGACCGCCTGGAGCGGCGGCCGGCTGACCCGGGCCGGAGACCGGCTGCAGGTGGGCTCCCTGCGCCTGGTGCTGATGGACTTCCTGCCCCAGGCCGACTACGACCGGCTGCTGTGGGCCTGCGACCTCAACTTCGTCCGCGGCGAGGATTCCTTCGTCCGCGCCCAATGGGCCGCCCGGCCCCTGGTATGGCAGATCTATCCCCAGGAGGAAAACGCCCACGAGCCCAAGCTGGAGGCCTTCCTCGAAGCCTACAGCGAGGGCCTGGAGACGGCCGCGGCCCAGGCCCTGCGCACCTTCTGGCGCGCCTGGAACGGTCTCGACCCCGCCCAACCCGGAGCCTGCTGGCCCGCATTCGAGCGGCAGCTGCCGACCTTGCTGGCCCACGGCCGCCAATGGAGCGATTTGCAGGAAAATCGCCCGGACCTGGCGGAATCCTTGGCGCGTTTTTGCCGAAACAAGCTATAATCACGCGCTTTATTTTTGGCTTGGGCTTTCGGGTCGCGTTTTAACTTCTTGCGCCCCCTCGCTTCCTTGGCCAGACCCTCAAATTATTTTCCGCAGGATTGACGATGAAGACCGCCCAAGAACTCCGCTCCGGCAACGTGATCATGGTGGGCCCCGAAGCCCTGGTGATCCAGAAGACCGAATACAACAAGTCCGGCCGCAACGCTGCCGTGGTCAAGATGAAGATGAAGAACCTGCTGACCGGCGCCGCCAGCGAAGCAGTGTACAAGGCCGACGAAAAGTTCGAAGTGGTCCAGCTGGATCGCAAGGAAGTGACCTACTCCTACTTCGCCGATCCCATGTACGTCTTCATGGATGCCGACTACAACCAGTTCGACATCGAAGCCGACAACATGACCGACGCCCTCAAGTACCTGGAAGACGGCCTGGCCTGTGAAGTGGTGTTCTACAACGAGAAGGCCATCTCCGTCGAACTGCCCAACTCCGTGGTGCGCGAAGTGACCTACACCGAACCCGCCGTCAAGGGCGATACCTCCGGCAAGGTACTGAAGCCCGCCAAGATCGGCACCGGCTTCGAGCTGATGGTTCCCGCCTTCGTGGAAATCGGCGACAAGATCGAAATCGACACCCGCACCGACGAATACAAGAACCGCGTGAAGTAATCCTTCCCCGGGTTCCAGCAAAAAGGGCTGCCGCGGCAGCCCTTTTTCTTTGCCCACCGGTTGCGGCCATTTCCCCATGCCGGCCCGGGGCGCTTATTCCAAGCCATTCTCCGGCATGGCATCGCCGCAGCCCCCGCCCAGCCTGCCTGTCAGCCCACCCGGCCTTCAGAAGTCCTGCCGCAGGCGCCAGTAGCTGGCAAAACGGGGCAGGCCCGTGCCCGTCAGCTCCCGGTAGCGGTAGGTGACCAGGGCCCCCACGGGCGGCGGCTGACGCCGCTCTGCGGCGGAAAAGCCGGTACCCAGGCTGAACCGGCGGCCATCGGCCATCTCCACCCGCAGCGCCCCCAGCATGCCGGCGTAGCGGCCCTTGCCCGGCAGATGGGCCACCACCCGGGCCTCCGCATCGAGCCAGGGTTTCACCTTGAGCAGCACCTCGCTGCGGCCGGTGACATAGGGCGCATCGGCCCGATGCAGCATCAGGCCTTCGCCACCACCCCGCCGCACTTCCTCCAGCCGGGCCAGCAACTGGGCCCTGTTCGCCAGGCGGAACTGCTCCACCGTCTGCAGCCAGGGCACCCGGGCGCCGGCCACCAGCGCTTGCAGGCGCTGCAGCCGCTCGCTGAAAGCGCCCTCCCCACCCGGCAGTTCGAACACCATGTAACGCACCTGCCGCCATTCGGCGTCGTCCGGCACCTCCCGCCGCACCGTGGCCGAGAGCCGCTCGAAATGGCCGCGCCCGGCCCACAATTCCCCATCCAGGGGCGTGGCCGGCAGCGCCGCGACAAACCAGGCCGGCGCCGCCACCGGGCGGCCGCTGCGAAAGCGCAGCATCTGGCCGTCCCAGACCGCCCTTACCCCGTCCAGCTTTTCACTAACCCAGTAGGCGGCCACGTCCTCCTGGCCGGTGTAGGTTTCGGCCAGGAGCAGGGGCGGCGGCGGAACGGTGGAGGACTGGGCCCACAGCGGGCTCCAGCCAAGGGAGAGAAGCAGGAGCAGCAGGCGGCGGATCATGGTGAATGCTCCCGCCTGGCTGCCCGGTTTCAGGCGAGGCGCCCGGCGGCGGCTACGCCGCGCTGGTAGACCGGATCGGCCTGGAGGTCGGCCCAATCCGGGGAAGACTTTTGAGGCAGCAGGCGCTGCACCCGGGCGGCCCGGACCGGGTCCAGGGCCGGCTGCCAGCGCTCCAGCAACTGGCCCACCGCTTCCGGCGCATTGCACACCAGCAGCATGTCGCAGCCGGCACTCCAGGCCGCCTGGGCCCGGGCCACCACGTCGCCGGCAACGGAGGCCCCCTCCATGGACAGATCGTCGCTGAAAACGACGCCGTCAAACTTCAAGTTAGTTCTTAAATAATTTATCCAGTAATTTGAAAATCCAGCTGATTTTTCGTCGACTACCGGATAAATCACGTGGGCCGGCATGACCGCATCCAGGGCCAGGCGACGGAAGGGTTCCATGTCGGCCAGGACCTTGTC
This sequence comes from Azospira sp. MPR-E4, assembly GCF_058809645.1. Taxonomy (NCBI): domain Bacteria; kingdom Pseudomonadati; phylum Pseudomonadota; class Betaproteobacteria; order Rhodocyclales; family Rhodocyclaceae; genus Azospira; species Azospira sp. MPR-E4. The sequence continues at coordinate 3,297 of NZ_JBXAST010000052.1, forward strand.
CCAGTCCCGCTCATCCACCGGAATGGCCACGTGGGAGTCGGCCTGGACCCAGCCGTGGCCGGGGAAGTGCTTGCCGCAGCAGCCCATGCCGGCCTGCCTGAGGCCCTGGATCAGGGCGCCGGCCAGTTGCACCACGGCTTCGGGCTGGCGGTGGAAGGAACGGCTGCCGATTACCGTGCTGCGGCCGTAGTCCAGGTCCAGCACCGGAGTGAAGGAGAAATCCACGCCCCGGGCCCGCAGCTCGGCGGCCAGAACATAGCCCAGGTCCTGGGCCGCAGCGATGGCCTCGCCAGGTGCCGCATCCCACAAGGCGCCCAGCTTGCCCATGGCGGGAATGGCCGTGAATCCTGGCCGACAGCGCTGCACCCGGCCGCCTTCGTGGTCGATGGCAATCAGCAACTGGGGACTGCGCAGGGCCTTGACCTCGGCGCAGAGGGCACTGAGCTGCTCCGGGCTTTCGTAATTGCGGCTGAACAGGATGAGGCCGCCCACCAGGGGGTGGGTCAGGCGTTCCCGGTCCAGATCGGTCAGGACCAGGCCCTGGATGTCGATCATCACCGGGCCCGGGGGCAGTTGTCGGGGAGCGTTCATGGCTGGGTCTGTTCCAGAATGACGAAGGCGACGGCGTAATCCTGCTCGTCGCTGAGGGAAAGATGGGCCACCAGCCGGCGCTCGGCCAGCAGGGCGGCAACGGCCGGGGCCAGTTCCAGGACCGGCTTGCCCAGGGCATCGTGGCCGACGCCGATGGCCGGCAGCAGCACCGGGGCCCGGATGCCGGTACCCAGGGCCTTGCCGAAGGCTTCCTTGGCGGCGAAGCGCTTGGCCAGGAAACGGGTCTGGCCGGCCTCGGGCAGACGGGCGAATTCCTCCCGCTCCGCCGGAGTCAGCAGCTTGTCCAGGCTGCGCTCGCCGTGGCGAGCGTAGAACTCGCCGAGACGGGAGACAGCGACGATGTCGGTGCCGATGCCGTGGATCATGTTTTCTTAGCCACTGAGGAGTCCATTTTTAGCCACAGAGGACACAGAGATCACCGAGAAAAACGAAAGCACATAGTTTATTGACCTGAATGCTGAGACCTGAGCGATGAGTCGTCCCACCGAGTTTGCACCGGAGACGGTTCACCCTCTGTGTTCTCTGTGCCCTCTGTGGCTTCGCCTTTACCGCCCCGCCGCACCGAGCAGCAGCTGCTTCATCTCCCGCACCGCTTCCCGCAGGCCGACGAAGACGGCGCGGCTGACGATGGCGTGGCCGATGTGCAGCTCCTTGATGCCCGCCAGGGCGGCGATGGGCTGGACGTTGTAGTAGTTGAGGGCGTGGCCGGCGTTGAAGCGCATGCCGAGACCCCGGATGGCCTCGCCGGCCGCCCGCACCTTGGCCAGTTCGGCCAGCACGGCCGGGCTTTCCTCATCCCGCCCCTGGTTGTAGAAGGCGTGGGCGTAGGGGCCGGTGTGGATTTCGCAGACCTTGGCGCCGATGCGGGCGGCCGCTTCCACCTGGGGCAGTTCGGCATCGATGAAGACGCTGGTGACGATGCCGGCATCGGCCAGGCGGGCCACCACGTCCTTCAGACGGGCTTCCTGGCCGGCTACATCGAGACCGCCTTCGGTGGTCACCTCGTGGCGGCCTTCGGGCACCAGCATGGCCATTTCGGGCTTGAGGCGGCAGGCGATGCCCACCATTTCGTCGGTGGCCGCCATTTCCAGGTTGAGCTTGATCTGGGTGGTGAGCTTGAGGCGCTCCACGTCCTGGTCGCAGATGTGGCGGCGGTCTTCCCGCAGGTGCACGGTGATGCCGTCGGCCCCGCCCAGCTGGGCTTCCACGGCGGCCCACACCGGGTCCGGTTCGTAGGTGCGGCGGGCCTGGCGGATGGTGGCCACGTGGTCGATATTGACGCCGAGTTCGATGCTCATGGTGTTAAACCTCAATATTCCTGCTGCAAAGTGTCGACTTCAGGGTAGCCGCCGAGAAGCGTCTGCCTCAGAGTTCCTGCAACTCCCGGAAAATCTTCCGGGTCTCCAACTGCTTGCCGTCCAGGTAATGGGCCATCAAAGCCCGCATCAGCTGCTTGGCCTCAGCCAGGGAACGGGTATCGGAAAAATCCTCGTGGGCCAGGTCCAGCAGGGTCTTGCCCGACACCGAGAGGGCCGAATCGCCGGGCCGGGACAAGCGTACCGGCCCCCGCTCGATCTGGTAGGCATAGTGGCCGGCGCTTTCCACCGCCCTGCCCTCCGCATCCGTGGCCAGGGTCAGGCCATAGCCCAGTTCCTGCAACAGGGATTTTTCGAAGCGGCGCAGGTCCGCCTCCTGCACGCCGTCGGCAAAGCAGCGCAGGGTTTCGGCATAGGCGGCGTAGAGGGCTTCGTGGGCGTCTTCCCGGGGCAGCAGGTGCAGCAGCAGTTCGTTCAGATAATAGCCGCAAAAAAGGGCGTGGCCGGCCAGCAGCGGCTGGCCGCCCTGCCATTCGGCCTTCATCAGGGTCAGCACTTCGCCCTTGCCTGCCCAGGAGACCTCCAGGGGCTGGAAACCCAGCAGCAGGCCGCGGATGGCGGAACGAGGCCGTCGGGCGCCCCGGGCCAGCAGGGCCACCCGGCCGAAATCCCGGGTGAAGGCCTCGACGATGAGGCTGGTTTCCCGAAAGGGATAGGTATGGAGGACGTAGGCGGGCTGGCCGTCTACCTTTTGCCGTTGCATGGCGAAAGCCCGAAGGGGAGGAAAAGACGCTTACTCGTAGCCCAGGCTGCGCAGCAGGCGCTCGTCGTCGTTCCAGCCGGACTTCACCTTGACCCACACTTCCAGGTAGACCTTGCCGTCGAACAGCTTTTCCATGTCCTGGCGGGCCTCGGTGGCGATGCGCTTGATGGTCTCGCCGCCTTTGCCGATGACGATGGCCTTGTGGCCATCCCGGTCCACCACGATGGCGGCGTAGATGCGGCGCAGATTGCCTTCCACCTCGAACTTCTCGATTTCCACCGTGGTGGAATACGGCAGTTCGTCGCCCAGCAGGCGGAACAGCTTTTCCCGGATGTATTCGGAAGCCAGGAACCGCTCGCTGCGGTCGGTCAGTTCGTCCTCGGCAAACAGCAGTTCTTCATGGGGCAGATACTGGCGGGCTTCGGCCAGCAGTTGCTCCAGCTGCTTGCCCTTGGTGGCGGAAACCGGCACCACGGCGGTGAAACTGCGCTCGGCGGTGACTGCGGCCAGGAAAGGCAGCAGCTTTTCCTTCTCGGCGATCTTGTCCACCTTGTTCACCACCAGGATCACCGGCCGGTCTTCCGGCAACAGCTTGAGCACGGCCTTGTCCTTGGCGTCAAAACGGCCGGCCTCGACCACGAACAGCACCACGTCCACATCCGCCAGGGTCTGGGTCACGCCCCGGTTCATGGCCCGGTTGAGGGCGTTGGTGTGTTCGGTCTGGAAGCCCGGGGTGTCGACGAAGACGAACTGGGCATCGTCGTTGGTGAGGATGCCGGTGATGCGGTGGCGGGTGGTCTGGGCCTTGCGGGAGACGATGGAAATCTTCTCCCCCACCAGGCGGTTGAGCAGGGTGGACTTGCCCACGTTGGGGCGGCCGACAATGGCCACGTAGCCGGAACGGATTTGCTTTTCGGTATTCATGCTTTGAGTTTCTCCAGAGCCCGCGAGGCGGCCTCCTGTTCGGCAGCGCGGCGACTGCTGCCCTGACCTTCGGTTTGCAGGGCGGCAGAGGCAACCTCGCACAGCACCCTGAACTGCTGCAGGTGGGCCTGGCCGTCGGTGGCCGCCAGGGTATAGACCGGCAAGGGCTGGCGCCGCGCTTGCAGGAATTCCTGCAGGCGGGTCTTGGGGTCCTTGATCGGCTGATCGGGAGCGATGGCGTCCAGCTTGGCCGTAAACAGGTTGCCCACCACGACCTTGGCACGGTCGAAGCCCGCATCCAGGTAAACGGCGCCAAACAGGGCCTCCAGGGCATCGGCCAGGATCGACGGGCGGGTATGGCCACCGCTCTTCAACTCCCCTTCTCCGAGCCGCAACTGTTCCCCCAGATCCAGCCCCAGGGCCAGTTCGTGGAGGGTATCCTTCTTCACCAGATTGGCCCGCAGCCGGGACAGGTCGCCCTCGGGCAGCTGGGGGAAACGCTCGAACAGGAGGTGGGCGACGACGCAGTTGAGGATGCTGTCGCCGAGGAATTCCAGGCGCTCGTTATGGGGCGAACTGTGGCTGCGGTGGGTCAGTGCCGTGCGCAGCAGGGAGGGATCGGCAAATTCATGGCCCAGGCGACGGGAAAACGCGGCCTGGGGAGCCGTCAAACGGATTTTCTCAGTCACCCTTGCCCTTGTTGCTGCCTTTGAAGTCGATATACAGGCTGACCGGACCAGCCAGGGGAATCTTCTTGGCGTAGGAGAAGGAAATCACCACGTCATTGCCATCCTTGGAGATTTCCAGGTCAGCAGCGGTAATGGCGGAAATGCTGTCCACGTCGGCACGCCGATCGAAGGCCTTGCGCACGTCGCTGACCGTGGCCCCGTTAAGCTGCCCGCCGGAAGACATGGCTTTCAGGTTCTGCACAATTTTCTGGTATTCGATCACGGCCGGCACCACCTTCATGCCAAACACCGCCACCACCACCAGGATGACAGCCCACATCAGCAACCCGGAAAGACTCACCCCCCGTTGATGCTTACTCAGCATTGCGCTCTCCCGTAACTCAGTTGAAACGGCCGATGCGGCTCAGGTCGTTGAAATTGAACCAGATGAAAAAAGCCTTGCCGACGATGTTCTCGTCGGGGACGAAACCCCAGGCCCGGCTATCCCGGCTGTTGTCCCGGTTGTCGCCCATGACGAAGTAGTGTCCCGGCGGCACCGTACAGATGACGCCCGCGTTATTGTAAATACAATTCTCCCGGCCCGGAAACTGGGAGGCGTCGCGGATGAAGGCCGGCGCATCGTCGTCGTTGAGGAAGCGGTGGTCCACCGCCCCCAGGACTTCGCTGTACTGCTTGGAGTAGTACAGCCGCTCCGAATGCAGGAAATCGTCCTGGGGCTGGATGTCCAGGGGCTTGCCGTTGATGGACAGGCGCTTGTTCTGATAAGCCACCTTGTCGCCCGGCACCCCGACCACCCGCTTGATGTAATCCAGGGACGGATCCTCAGGGAAACGGAACACCATGACTTCGCCGCGCTGGGGCTGGCTCACCTCGATGATCTTCTTGTTGATCACCGGCAGGCGGATGCCGTAGGTGTATTTGTTCACCAGGATGAAATCGCCCACCAGCAGGGTCGGAATCATGGAGCCCGAGGGAATCTTGAAGGGCTCGACCACGAAGGAGCGCAGGCCGAACACCACCAGGATCACCGGGAAAAAGCCGGCACCGTATTCCACCCACCAGGGGTCCTTGGCTCCAGCCGGGCGCCGCTTGGCCAGCCACAGGGAATCCACGGCCCAGATGGCGCCGCTGGCCAGCAGCAGCAGGAAGAGGATCAGAGCGAAATTCAAGACGATGTCCTTTACTTGCTATCGACGCGCAGCACGGCGAGGAAGGCTTCCTGGGGAATCTCCACACTGCCCACCTGCTTCATGCGCTTCTTGCCGGCCTTCTGCTTCTCCAGCAGCTTCTTCTTCCGGGTGATGTCGCCGCCGTAACACTTGGCCAGCACGTCCTTGCGCATGGCCTTGACGTTTTCCCGGGCGATGATGTTGGAGCCGATGGCGGCCTGGATGGCCACTTCGTACATCTGGCGCGGAATCAGCTCGCGCATCTTGGCCGCCAGTTCCCGGCCCCGGTAGGGAGCGTTGGCCCGGTGCACGATGATGGACAGGGCATCCACCTTTTCGCTGTTGATGAGGATGTCCACCTTGACCACGTCGGCAGCCCGGTATTCCTTGAACTCGTAGTCCAGGGAGGCATAACCCCTGGAGACGGACTTCAGCTTGTCGAAGAAATCCATCACCACTTCGGCCATGGGCATTTCATAGACCAGCTTCACCTGGCGGCCGTGGTAGTGCATGTCCACCTGGTTGCCGCGCTTGGCGTTGCACAGGGTGATGACGCTGCCCAGATAGTCCTGGGGCACAAAAATGGTGGCCGTGATGATGGGTTCGCGGATTTCATCGAACTTGCCCACTTCCGGCAGCTTGGAGGGGTTCTCCACCTGGACCACGGAACCGTCCCGCATCACCACTTCATAAACCACGGTGGGCGCGGTGGTGATCAGGTCCTGGTCGAATTCCCGCTCCAGGCGCTCCTGCACGATTTCCATGTGCAGCAGGCCGAGGAAGCCGCAGCGGAAGCCGAAGCCCAGGGCCTGGGAGACTTCCGGCTCAAACTGCAGGGAAGCATCGTTGAGGCGCAGCTTCTCCAGGGAGTCGCGCAACTGGTCGTACTGGTTGGATTCCACCGGGTAGAGGCCGGCGAACACCTGGGGCTTGATTTCCTTGAAGCCGGGCAGCGCCTCGGCGGCGGGACGCTCCACCAGGGTGACGGTGTCGCCCACCTTGGCGGCATGCAGTTCCTTGATGCCGGAAATGATGAAACCCACCTGTCCGGCCCGCAGTTCGTTGCGCGCCAGGGACTTGGGGGTGAACACGCCGACCTGTTCGCACAGATGCACGGCGCCGGTAGACATCAGGCGAATCTTGTCCTTGGGCTTGAGCACCCCGTCCACGACACGGACCAGCATCACCACGCCGACGTAGTTGTCGAACCAGGAGTCAATCAGCAGGGCCTTCAGCGGCGCCTCGGGGTCGCCGACGGGAGGCGGGATCTTGGCGATCACCGCTTCCAGGATATCCTCCACCCCCAGGCCGGTCTTGGCCGAGGCCAGGACGGCATCCGTGGCGTCGATGCCGATGACGTCCTCGATTTCCTGACGGGCACCATCCGGGTTGGCCGACGGCAGGTCGATCTTGTTCAGCACCGGCACCACCTCCACCCCCAGGTCCAGGGCCGTATAGCAGTTGGCCACGGTCTGGGCTTCCACGCCCTGGGAGGCATCCACCACCAGCAGGGCGCCTTCGCAGGCGGAGAGGGAGCGGGAGACTTCATAGGAGAAGTCCACGTGCCCCGGGGTGTCGATCAGGTTCAGGTTATAGACCTGGCCGTCCCGCGCCTTGTAACTGAGGGCGGCCGTCTGGGCCTTGATGGTGATGCCGCGCTCCCGCTCCAGGTCCATGGAGTCGAGCACCTGGGCTTCCATTTCCCGGTCGGAAAGGCCGCCACAGAGGTGGATGATGCGGTCGGCCAGGGTGGATTTGCCGTGGTCGATGTGGGCGATGATGGAAAAATTGCGGATGTGTTGCATATGGTAAAAAGGGTGCTGTGCAGCACCCTTTTGAATTTGGCCGGAAAGCGCGGATTCTAGCGGATTTTGGCCAAAACTTCACGGACTGCTGCCTCGTCCAGGAAGTAGTGGCAAATCTCTTCGCCGCCATGCAGCAACACGGGCACCAGTTCGCCCCAGCGCTGCTCCAGGGACTCGTCCTCGTCCACATCGATCACCTCGACGGCGGCGCCATATTCGTCGGCAATCGGTGCCAGGGCCGCCTCCATGTCATGGCACAGATGGCAATAGACCCGCCCCAGGAGCTGCAGGACAGGCCTGGTCTGCAGCATCGGCTCAGTTGCCACCATTGAGCCCCTTGACCGTGACGAAGGTCTGCATGTCGCCCCGGCGGATGAGCAAGGTCACGTTGGCACCCTTGTCGAACTGGGCCAACAGCCGGTTGAACTGCTCCGTCGAACGCAGTTCGCTGGTAACTCCCTTGCTGATGAGGGCCAGGATGATGTCCCCGGGCCGCAGCTCGGAGCGGGCCGCAGCACCCCGCACGTCCTCGACCAGCAGGCCGCCGGCCACCTTCAGCTCGCGCCGCTGCTCGGCCGACAACTCCGACACCACCAGGCCCAGGCGATTCACCTGGGGCTCGACAGCCTTGCCTTTCTTGGCCGCCTTGCCATCGGCCTTGTCGTCCGCCGGCATTTCGGCCACGGTCAGGGTCAGGTCCCGGGCTGCGCCCTTGCGCCAGACCTGCAGGGACACCCGGGAACCGGGCCGGGTGGCGCCCACCAATCGCGGCAGGTCGCTGGAAGCGCCCACGGCCTTGCCGTCGAAACGGAGGATCACATCGCCCGCCTCGACCCCGGCCTTTTCTGCCGGACCACCCGGCTCCACCGCATTGACGATGGCGCCGGCGGGCTTGGCCAGGCCGAAGGAATCGGCCAGTTCCTTGGTCACTTCCTGGATCACCACACCGATACGCCCCCGGCTGACCTTGCCCGAAGCCCGCAGCTGACCCTGGATGTCCATGGCCACATCGATGGGAATGGCGAAGGCGATTCCCTGGTAACCGCCGGAGCGGCTGTAGATCTGGGAATTGATGCCCACCACCTCGCCCTTCATGTTGAACAGGGGGCCGCCCGAATTGCCGGGATTGATGGCCACGTCGGTCTGGATGAAGGGAACGTAGTTCTCCTGGGGCAGGGAGCGCCCCTTGGCACTGACGATGCCGGCCGTCACCGAATTGTCAAAGCCGAAAGGGGAACCGATAGCCACCACCCACTCCCCTACCCTCAGCCCGGCCGGGTCGCCGAAGCGGACCGCAGGCAGGTTGCTGGCCTCGATCTTGATCAGGGCCACATCGGTGCGCTTGTCGGCGCCGATCACCTTGGCCCGGAATTCCCGCTTGTCGGTCAGGCGCACGGTGATTTCGTCGGCCTGGTCTACCACGTGGGCGTTGGTCAGCACGTAGCCGTCACCGCTGATGATGAAGCCGGACCCCAGGGACTTGCTCTCGAACTCCCGGGGCACGGCGCCGCCGGGCTGCCCCTGGCCGAAGGGGCCGGAAGGCCCGAAGCGGCGGAAGAAATCGAACAGGGGGTCGTCCTCGTCGAAGGGGAATGGCATGACTCCCCGCTTCTGCCGCACCACCTGGGTGGTGCTGATGTTGACCACCGTATTGCCGTATTTTTCCACCAGGTCGGCAAAGTCGGGCAGGCCCCGGCTATCGGCAGCCTGGGCGACTGCTGCAAGGCAGCAGAGATACAGGAGGACGACAAGACGTTTCATGGCAGAGCGACTCCTGGACATGGGGATACCTCAGAGACGTTGGCGGATGACGGGCTGAAAGCGAGGGGACTGGACATCCCTGGCCTGCAGGCGACGCGCCAGGAACCAGGCCAGGAGCCCTCCGAACAGGGCGCCTGCGGCAGCAGCCGCGTCCCGGGCCCCGGGCATGAGCGCGGCGCCGGCCACGGCGCCGAGCACCAGCAACGCCAGGGGCAGCAGGTAGAGCACCAGGACGCTGTGGGAGACGGCCCCGTCCGGCACCCCCACCACTACCTTCTCGCCCACCTTCACACCCAGCGGATTGAGTACGCGAAAGTGGCGCGGCCCGTGACAGAAAAGCTGGGAGGCATTGTTGCCGCCGCAACCGCCCTGCTCATGGCAGCGCCCGCAACCGCCCTGACTGGCCTCCACCAGGGCATAGTCGCCTTCCAGCGCCGTCACGGTTGCTTGGGTTTCAATCATGGGGAAAGCTCAAACATGTGGGAAAAGGAATTTTGCCCGCCTTTGCACCAGGCCATCACGGCTGACGGAGCCCCGGACCGGAGAAGGAATCCGGCGGCGAAAGCGCTACAGCCTACCAGCGCCGGTCGGGAGTGGTGTCGAGCAGGGGACGCAGCTTGGTCGCCACCGCCTCCCGGGCCCGGAAGATGCGGGAACGGATGGTGCCGATGGGACAATCCATGATCTTGGCGATTTCTTCGTAGCTCAGGCCTTCAAGCTCCCGCAGCATGATGGCGGTACGCAGTTCTTCCGGCAGGGCATCCATGGCCGCATTCACCGTCTCGCCGATCTGCTTGGAGAGCAGCAGATTCTCCGGCGTGTTGATGTCCCGCAGCTGCTCGCCGTCATCGAAGGTTTCCGCCTCTTCGGAGTCGAACTCGGTGGAAGTGGGCGCCCGGCGGCCCTGGGCCACCAGATAGTTCTTGGCCGTATTGATGCCGATACGGTACAGCCAGGTGTAGAACGCGCTGTCGCCGCGGAAGGAAGGCAAGGCCCGGTAAGCCTTGATGAAGGCTTCCTGGGCCACGTCTTCCACCTCGGCCGGGTCACGGATGAATCGGGACAGGAGGCGGCCCAGTTTGCGCTGGTACTTGGCCACCAGCAGCTCGAAGGCCTTTTTGTCGCCGGATTGCGCCCGCTCGACCAGCTTTTGGTCAATCTCGCGTTCGCTCATGCTGTATGAATACCTTTGTAAGGATTAGGGGTGATGGCGGAAAAGCGCCTCATCGCGCTCCATCGCACACCACAGGCAGCCGAAGTATAACGCAAGCCACGCCGGGCCACGACCCACCCGCCCCGTGGGGAAATCCCGTAAGCCGCCGCGAGCCACCAGCCCGGATGCGGCAACGGCCGGCCTACAAGCCCCGGCGCCCCTCTCGTGCTATAGTTGTCAGCCCTACGGTCCCCGCGGTCCAGTTCGGTCGCGGATGCAAGCCGCACACCAAGAAAGCGCATCGTGGTCCAGCATTTTGACGTACTCATCATCGGCAGCGGCCTGGCAGGACAGTCCGCCGCCCTTCGCCTGGCGGACACCCACAAGGTCGGCCTCATCAGCAAGCGCAGCCTGGAAGACAGTGCCAGCGCCTGGGCCCAGGGCGGCATTGCCGCCGTGCTGGACAGCCAGGATTCCATCGAAGCCCACATCCGCGACACCTTCGAAGCCGGCGGCCACCTCAACGGCGCCAAGGCCACCCGCTACGTCGTCGAAAACGGGCGGCGGGCCATCGACTGGCTGATCGAGCAGGGCGTCCCCTTCACCAAGGACGAAAAGGGCTACCACCTGACCCGGGAAGGCGGCCACAGCACCCGCCGGGTCATCCATGTGGCAGATGCCACCGGCCTGGCGGTACAGGACACCCTGACGCGCAAGGTGCGCCAGCATCCCAACATCACGGTGCTGGAACAGCACATCGCCATCGACCTCATCACCGGCGCCAAGCTGGGCCTGCCTGAGCAGCGCTGCTACGGCGCCTATGCCCTGGACACCCGCAGCGGCGAAGTCAGCACCATCGGCGCCCAGGCCACCATGATTGCCACCGGCGGCGCCGGCAAGGTCTATCTCTACACCACCAATCCGGACACCTCCACCGGTGACGGCATTGCCATGGCCTGGCGGGCCGGATGCCGGGTGGCCAACATGGAATTCATCCAGTTCCATCCCACCTGCCTTTACCACCCCCAGGCCAAATCCTTCCTCATTTCCGAGGCAGTGCGGGGCGAAGGCGGCATTCTGCGCCTGCCGGACGGCACCCGCTTCATGCCCGACCATGACCCGCGGGCGGAACTGGCGCCGCGGGACGTGGTGGCCCGGGCCATCGACTTCGAGATGAAAAAGCGGGGCCTGGATTGCGTCTTCCTGGACATTTCCCACAAGCCCAAGGAATTCCTGCTGGAGCACTTCCCCAACATCCACGCCCGTTGCCTGGAACTGGGCATCGACATCAGCAAGGACCCGATCCCGGTGGTGCCGGCCGCCCACTACACCTGCGGCGGCATCATCACCGACCTCAAGGCCCGCACCGACATCGCCGGCCTCTACGCTGCCGGCGAAGCCTCCTGCTCCGGCCTGCACGGCGCCAACCGTCTCGCCTCAAACTCCCTGCTGGAATGCGTGGTCTTCTCCGAAGCGGCCGTGGCCGACATCAAGGCCCAGCCCAAGGTCGCCATCCCTGCCCTGCCCCAGTGGGATGAAAGCCGGGTTTCCGACCCGGATGAGGAAATCGTCATTTCCCACAACTGGGATGAACTGCGCCGCTTCATGTGGGACTACGTCGGCATCGTGCGCACCACCAAGCGCCTGCAGCGGGCCCAGCACCGCATCCGCCTGCTGATGCGGGAAATCAACGAGTTCTACACCCACTTCCGGGTCAGCCACGACCTCATCGAACTGCGCAATCTGGTGGTGACGGCCGACCTGATCGTCCGCTGCGCCCTCAAACGCAAGGAAAGCCGCGGCCTGCACTTCAGCCGCGACTACCCCGGCCTGCTACCCAAGCCGCGCAACACCATCCTCAGAAAATCCCGTCGTCCCTGAATTTGGCCCGCCAGCCCAGCCACACCCGCAGCTGGCGGAACGACGCCTCATCGGCCAGGCTGTCCGCCAGCAGGCACACGGCATGGGGACGGGACCAGGACCCGTCCTCCTGCTCCAGGCGATAGCGCAGCACCACCAGATGACGCCAGCAAGTCCCCGGCAGCAACCGCAGCCGGGGACTTTCCTTTTCCCCCTGGCCCCAGGCCAGCTCCCCCTTCTGCCCCAGGCGTACCCAGGCTGGATGCCGCCCATAGTGGCGCCACAGGGTGAAGGCCAGGGAAACGAGCAGCAAGGCCAGCAGGCCAAGCGTCGCCCAGATATTCCAGCCCAAAATGAAAACGCCGCCAGAAGCGGCGGCGTGCAAGGCAACGAACAGCATTGCCAGGCGGCGGGAGGGTTGCAGTTGCAGAAGCAGCGGCAACCTCATCCCGTTGGTCTCGGTCAGATGCGCTTGAACACCAGGGAACCGTTGGTGCCGCCGAAGCCGAAGTTGTTCTTCAGGGCCACGTCGATCTTCATTTCCCGAGCCGTGTTGGCACAGTAGTCCAGATCACATTCCGGATCCTGCTCGAAAATGTTGATGGTGGGCGGGGAAACCTGGTGATGCACCGCCAGGACGCTGAAGATGGACTCGATGCCGCCGGCGCCGCCCAGCAGGTGGCCGGTCATGGACTTGGTGGAATTCACCACCAGGCCCTTGGCGGCATCGCCGAAGGCCAGCTTGATGGCATCGGTTTCGTTCTTGTCGCCCAGGGGCGTGGAAGTACCATGGGCATTCAGGTACTGCACCTGGTCCGGGTTCACGCCGGCATTACGCAGGGCATTGAGCATGGAACGCTTCGGGCCATCAGTGCTGGGAGCGGTCATGTGGTAAGCATCGCCGCTCATGCCGTAGCCTGCCAGCTCCGCATAAATGCGGGCGCCCCGGGCCTTGGCGTGCTCATACTCTTCCAGCACCATGGCGCCGCCACCCTCGCCCAGCACGAAGCCGTCACGATCCTTGTCCCAGGGCCGGCTGGCGGTGGTGGGATCGTCATTGCGGGTGGACAGGGCCCGGGCAGCGCAGAAGCCGCCCATGCCCAGGGGGGTCACGGTGGACTCGGCACCGCCGGCAATCATCACGTCGGCATCGCCGTACTCGATGAGGCGGGCAGCTTCGCCGATGTTGTGGGTGCCGGTGGTACAGGCGGTCACCACGGCGATATTGGGACCCTTGTAGCCATACAGGATGGACAGGTTGCCGGAGATCATGTTGATGATCGAACCGGGAACGAAAAAGGGGGAAATCTTGCGCACACCGCCGGCGATGTAATCGTCCTTGGTGTTCTCGATCAGGGGCAGGCCACCGATGCCGGAACCGATCGCCACGCCGATGCGCTCCGCATCGACCGGATTGGCTTCAAGCCCGGCATCCTTGATGGCCTGGATGCCGGCCGCCATGCCGTAATGGATGAAGGTATCCATGCGGCGGGCGTCCTTGGCGGAAATGTAGGTGCCGATATCGAAGTTCTTCACTTCCCCGGCAATGCGGGTGGGGAAAGTGGATGCATCGAACTTGGTGATGGCAGTAATACCGGAGCGACCGGCCAGGAGGTTTTGCCAAGCTTCTTCAACGCTGTTACCGACCGGGGAAACAAGCCCCAGCCCGGTGATGACGACGCGACGACGTGCCAACTTTAGCTCCGGAAAGAATGAGGGGAGAGGTGATACAGAATACTGCAGAAGGGCGGGCTCCCTGCATCAATGCTGGACCGGCGCCACGAAGGCGCCGGTTGGCAGGGAAGTCCCGTACCCGGGTGATTACTTCTTGTGGGACAGAACGTAATCGATGGCTTGTTGCACGGTGGTGATCTTCTCGGCGTCTTCGTCGGGGATCTCGGTCTCGAATTCTTCTTCGAGGGCCATCACCAGCTCGACGGTATCCAGAGAGTCGGCACCCAGGTCATCCACAAAGGAGGACTCGGTCTTGATGTCGGCTTCGTTGACGCCCAGTTGCTCGGCAACGATCTTCTTAACGCGCTGTTCCAGGTTTTCCATTCAGGACTCCTTCCCTGTTATCGGGTATCAGACAAACTTGCTTATTTTACCAAAACGCCCCGCGCTTACAAAACGCGGGATCCTCAGGCGGAAAACCGCCATTAATCCATATACATACCGCCGTTGACATGGATGGTGCTGCCGGTCACGTAGCCTGCGGCCGGGGAGGCCAGGAAGGCTACGGCGGCGGCGATGTCCTCCGGGCTGCCGAGGCGGCCCAGGGGAATGTTACCCAGCAAACCTTCTTTCTGCTTGTCGTCCAGAGCCTTGGTCATGTCGGTATCGATGAAGCCAGGGGCGACACAGTTGACCGTGATGTTGCGGCTGCCCAGCTCCCGGGCCAGGGAACGGGTCATGCCGGAAACGCCGGCCTTGGCCGCGCAGTAATTGGCCTGCCCCGGATTGCCGGCATGGCCGACCACGGAAGTGATATTGATGATGCGGCCGGCGCGGGCCTTCATCATGCCGCGCATGACGGCCTTGGAAAGGCGGAAGACGGCCTTCAGGTTGGTGTCGATGACCGCATCCCACTCGTCGTCCTTCATGCGCATGGCCAGGTTGTCCCGGGTGATGCCGGCATTGTTGACGAGAATGGAGACTGCGCCGAACTCCTTTTCCAGAGCGGCGATCAGAGCATCCACCTGGGCTTGGTCACGCACTTCGAGGAGCGCACCGCGCCCCTTGGCACCGGCCTCGGCGAGGTAGGCAGAAATCTTGCCGGCGCCGTCTTCGCTGGTGGCGGTGCCAACCACGGTGGCACCCAGGCGGGCCAGTTCCAGAGCCACTGCCTTGCCGATACCCCGGGAAGCACCGGTAACGAGGGCAATTTGTCCTTGCAGCATGGTTTTACTCCAGGTTGATATTGGCTTCGATGGCAGCCAGGTCGGCCAGGGCCACACCATTGACGCCATCGGCACAGCGCTTGGTCAGGCCGGACAGCACCTTGCCGGGACCGCATTCTGCCACCACGGTGACGCCCATGGCAGCCATTTTCTGGATCGTCTCGACCCAGCGCACCGGATTATAGGCCTGACGCACCAGGGCATCGCGAATGCGGGCAGGATCGTTTTCCACGGCCACATCCACGTTATTGACCACGGGAATACGGGGCGCCTGCAATTCCAGTTCCGCCAGGCGCGCAGCCAGCTTGTCGGCGGCCGGACGGATCAGGGAGGAATGGAACGGGGCGGACACCGGCAGGGCCACGGCGCGCTTGGCGCCCTTGGTCTTGCACACTTCCATGGCCCGTTCCACGGCGGCCTTGTGGCCGGCGATGACGGTCTGGCCGGCAGCGTTGAAATTGACCGGTTCCACCACCTCGCCCTGGGCCGCTTCGGCACAGGCGGCACGGATGCCGTCGTCGTCCAGGCCGAGAATGGCGGCCATGGCGCCGGTGCCAAGAGGCACGGCCTCCTGCATGGCGGCGGCCCGCAGCCGCACCAGGGGCACGGCGTCCTTGAACTGCAGTACGCCGGCAGCCACCAGGGCGGAATACTCACCCAGACTGTGGCCGGCGACAACGGCCGGCACCTTGCCACCCTTGTCCAGCCACAGGCGCCAGGCGGCGATGCCGGCGGTCAGCATGACAGGCTGGGTATTCACCGTCTGGGACAGCACTTCGGCCGGACCTTCGGCCACCATCTGCCACAGGTCTTCGCCCAAGGCGGCGGATGCTTCATCGAACGTGGCACGGACCACGGCGGAGTCGCCGTAGGCCGCCATCATGCCGACTGCCTGGGAACCTTGACCGGGAAATACGAACGCAAAAGCCATGGGAATTAACCTCTGAGAGCTTGAATGCAGTTAGAACTGGAACAGCACGGCGCCCCAGGTGAAGCCGCCGCCGACGCCTTCCAGCAGCACCTTCTGTCCGCGCTGGATGCGTCCGTCGCGCACTGCCGTATCCAGCGCCAGGGGCACGGATGCAGCGGAAGTATTGCCGTGGCGGTCCACGGTCACCACCACCTTGTCGCTGGGGATGCCCAGCTTCTTGCCGGTGGAATCGATGATGCGCAGATTGGCCTGGTGCGGCACCAGCCAATCCACATCGGAAGTCGCCACCCCGGCGGCCGCGCAGGTCTCGGCCGCCACGTCGGCAAGGACGCGCACGGCGAACTTGAACACGGCCTGGCCATCCATGCGCAGGAAGGGATCGCCGATCACCGCACCGCCGGCCACATTGCCGGGCACCGAAAGAATGCCATGGTGGCTGCCGTCGGCATGCAGGGCGGTGGCAAGGATGCCGGGTGCATCGGAGGCTTCCAGCACCACGGCACCGGCGCCGTCGCCGAAGAGCACGCAGGTACCCCGGTCGTTCCAGTCCAGGATGCGGGAGAAAACTTCGGCGCCAACCACCAGTGCCTTCTTGTGGGAGCCGGAGCGGACGAACTTCTCCGCAATACTCAGCGCATAGACAAAGCCGGCGCAGACGGCCTGCACGTCGAAGCAGGTTGCCCCCTTGTTGCCCAGTTTGCTCTGCAGCAGACAGGCGGTGCTGGGGAAGATGAAATCGGGAGTGGAGGTGGCGACGATGATCAGGTCCAGTTCGGCCGCATCCACGCCGGCCATCTCCAGAGCCCGGCGAGCCGCTTCGAAACCGAGATCGCTGGAGGTCTGGCCGGGTTCCGCCAGGTGCCGATTACGAATACCGGTACGGGTGGCAATCCATTCGTCGCTGGTATCGACCCCGCGGGCCACCAGATCGTCGTTGCTCACGGCCTGGGCCGGCAGATAGCTGCCGACCCCGGTAATCTTGGCATACATATTAGGCAGACTCCTGGGCCGCTACGGCAGCCGCTTGAGAGGAACTGGAAACGTGACGGGCAACCTGGTCGGCAATGCGGCTCAACACCTGCCCCCTTGCTTCCTCGGCAGCCCGTTCGATGGCGTGGCGGAAACCGTAGGCATCGGCCGAGCCATGGCTCTTGACGACGATGCCCTTGAGCCCGAGCAGGCTGGCACCGTTGTAGCGACGATGATCGACGCGGCGCTTGAAGCCCTTGAGCACCGGTAGCGCCAGAAGGGCAACCAGCTTGGTAAAGAGGTTGCGTCCAAACTCCTGCCGCAGGAAGGTGGACAACATCTGGGCCAGGCCTTCGGACGTCTTGAGGGCCACGTTGCCGACAAAGCCGTCACAAACCACGACTTCGGCCTCACCCTTGTACACGCCATCACCTTCGACGTTACCGATGAAGTTGAGACCCGAATTGCGCAGCAACTCGGCGGCCTGCTTGACCACCTCATTGCCCTTGATGTCTTCTTCGCCGATGTTGAGAATGCCCACCGTCGGCTGCTCGCGGTGATCCACGGCGGCCACCAGCATGGCCCCCATGATGCCGAACTGCAGCAGGTGCTCCGGCGAGCAGTCCACGTTGGCCCCCATGTCCAGCACATGGACATGGCCCTTGACCGTAGGCAGCACGGCGCAGATGGCAGGCCGGTCGATACCGGGCAACATTTTCAGAACGAAACGGGAAATGGCCATCAGGGCCCCCGTATTGCCGGCGGAAATACAGGCGTCCGCCTCCCCTTCCTTGACCAGGTTGATGGCAACCCGCATGGAAGAGTCTTTTTTGTTGCGCAGGGCCAGAGCTGGCGGCTCGTCCATGGCCACCACTTCGGACGCATGGCGGATGGCGACCCGTTCCGGCACGGGAGCAGGCAGGATCGCCCGGAGTTTTTCCTCCAGGCCGACCAAAATGACACGGGCGTCCGCGTTGCAGCTCAAGAAGTCGAGCGCAGCCGGCACGGTGACGTTGGGACCGTGGTCCCCGCCCATGCAATCGATAGCAATGGTGATTCCCATCCGAGGACTCGAATTGGGTAAAAGAAAAGGCAGGCAGTCCTCCCCTCGCGGGGAACTGCCTGCCTCGTCTAAGGGGATTACTCGCCCTTAGCCTTGGTGACCTTCTTGCCGCGGTAGAAACCGTTGGGGCTGATGTGGTGACGCAGGTGCACTTCGCCGGTGGTGGGTTCAACGGCGGTAGCGGGGGTGGTCAGGAAGTCGTGGGAACGATGCATGCCACGCTTGGACGGGGACTTTTTGTTCTGTTGAACGGCCATAACTAGCTCCTAAAAAATCATTAAGCCTTACCCTTGAGGCCGGCAAGCACGGCGAAGGGAGATTCCTTCACCGATTTCTCGCCGCCTCCGGGGAGGCTGCAACTATCGTGACGCGGCACCACCGGCAGGGCGAGAATGACCTCGTCCTCGATCAGCGCCAGTACATCGAGTTTCTTTTCCGCCGGGAGAAAGTCCCTGGAATCATCTTCCAGATCCTCCTGGGTCAGATCGGCCTCACTTTCCACCAACTCGAGTACGGACTCGACGTGAAGCGGAAAATCCAGGCGCTCCATGCAGCGCTGACAACGCAGCGGCACGAAGCCATCCAACTGCAGCAGCAACTGGGGCTTGCCCAGCGCGCCGATCCGGCCGGTAAGCCGGTAGTGCACAGTACCGCTGACTTCCGTCAGCAGATCATGCACCCGGGGCATGTCGGCCATGGCGAGATCACCTTCCAAACGACGGGCGTCACGCGCAAAAGCCAGACTATCGATCACAACCTGTTGCGACATAAGGCGCGGATGATATTATTTTCGGCTTTGCATGTCAAAGAAAAACGCGGGCCGAAATTAGGGTTTCAACAACAAAGGCAAAGACTTATCCGCGTTTTTTACCGCACCGCCTCATTCCCCCTCATGGGCAGCGCTTTTCTGCCCGAATTCACCTCTCCATTTCTAATGCCCACACTGCCCCAGCCCGCCCTGATTCTGGCTTCCACCTCTCCTTTTCGCCGGGAACTCCTGGCCCGCCTGCGCCTGCCCTTTGCCACGGAAAACCCAGCAGTAGACGAAACCCCGCTCGCAGGCGAGAGCCCGGAGCAGACCGCACTGCGCCTTTCCGAAGCCAAGGCCAGAGCCGTGGCTGCCCAACACCCCGATGCACTGATCATCGGCAGCGACCAGGTGGCCTGCCTGGATGGGCAGGTTTTCGGCAAACCGGGCAACCATGAGCGCGCCGTGGCACAACTGCAGCAGATGCGGGGGCGCACGGTTAACTTCTATACCGGCCTGTGCCTCTACAACAGCAGTACCGGTCGCACCCAGGTCCGGGGCATCCCGACCCTGGTCACCTTCCGCCAGCTGAGCGACGGCGAGATCGAGCGCTACCTGCGCGCCGAGACTCCCTACAACTGCGCCGGCAGCGCCAAGGCCGAAGGGCTGGGCATCAGCCTCATCGCCAAAATGGAGGGGGACGATCCCAACGCCCTCATCGGACTGCCCCTGATCGCCCTCTGCGACATGCTGAGAGCCGAAGCCTTCCCTATTCTTTAAGGACGCATCGCCATGAGCGCCCCCCAGCCCCTCCCTCGCGGCACCCTCTTCCTGATTCCGGTGCCTCTGGGTCCCACCC
>NZ_JBXAST010000053.1:0-21976 GCF_058809645.1 Azospira sp. MPR-E4
CCGCCGCACCAAGCGCAGCTTCCAGGCCTGAACAGGCACGCCGGTGGTCAGGCCACAGCAGGCCGCCGGCTCTCCACTCCCCCCAGCATCACCAGAATCAGCCCCGCCAGGCTCTGCAGCAGGTAGAGGGCGCTGGACAAGGCATGCCAGAAGGCGAACTCCGGCCCCAGGGACGCCACGTCCGGCGGCAAAGGAGGCAATTGGGCCTTGATGCCGGCAATCACCGGTTGCAGCCAGAACAGCTGGGCCGCCGCCAGCAGCCACAACACCGACAGCAACAGCAGACGCAGCCGCCGCTCGCGGCCGGCCACCTGGGTGTAACGCACATAAACCAGGAGCAGGATGCCGGCCACCATGCCGATCCAGCCGACGATGAAGAACAGCTTGCCCGCCACTTCCCCGGCCACCAGCCTGGGCAGGCTGGCAAACAGCGCCGGCGCGGCCAGGTAACCCACCGCCCACAGGGCACCGACCCAGAGGACCAGCAGTCCGCGGCAGAGCGCCGTGGCCAGGCGGGACAGGACGGCAGGCTTGGTCATCTTTGGTTCAAGACAAAAACCAAGGCCCTGCCACCCCTGCCAGGACAGCGGCAGATCGGTTGAACAGGGCCCGGGACATGATGGGTTACGCCGGACTTATTCGTAACGCACGTCGAGGATTTCATACTCCCGCAGGCCGCCCGGAGCCTGCACCTGGGCGATATCGCCGGCATACTTGCCGATCAGGGCGCGGGCCAGGGGGGAGTTGAAGGAAATCTTGCTTTCCTTGATGTCCGCCTCATCCTCGCCCACGATCTGGTAGGTCACCTGGGCACCGGAATCCTGGTCCTCCAGATCGACGGTGGCGCCGAAAACGCAGCGTCCGTCCGCATCCAGGGCCTGGGGATCGATGATCTGGGAATGGGAAAGCTTGCCTTCCACTTCCTGGATCCGGCCCTCGATGAAGCCCTGGCGCTCCTTGGCGGCATCGTACTCGGCATTTTCCGAGAGGTCGCCGTGGGAACGGGCTTCGGCAATGGCGGCAATGACATTGGGCCGATCCACCGTCTTCAGGCGGTGCAGTTCGGCGCGAAGTTTCTCGGCGCCCTTAACGGTCAGAGGAATCTTGCTCATAGCGCGTCTATCAAAGCAAAACCGCCGGCGCCCCGATGGGGCGTTCCCGGCGGCGAGGGTTAGGATTGATCAGGAAATCTGGGCGTGCAGCGCCTGGATGGGATAAACCACCAGTTCGCCACCCTGGCGGATACCGGCGGCAGCAGCCTCGGCACCCCAGATGGTGGTGTACATGGTGACCCGGGCGGCCAGTCCGGAAGTCCGGATGGAGCGGGAATCGTTGATGGCCTGGCGCTTCTCGTCCACCGTGTTGATGATCAGGGCAATCTCGTTGTTCTTGATCATGTCCACGATGTGGGGACGGCCTTCGGTCACCTTGTTCACCACGGTCACCGGAATGCCGGCCGCTTCCATGGCGGCACCGGTACCCCGGGTCGCCAGGATGGTGAAGCCGGCAGCGTGCAGGTCACGGGCCACATCCACGGCCTTGGTCTTGTCCGAATCCTTGACGGAGAGGAACACCTTGCCGCCGGTGGGCAGCTTGACGCCGGCCGCCAGCTGGCTCTTGACGAAGGCTTCGGCGAAGGTGGTGCCCACGCCCATGACTTCGCCGGTGGACTTCATTTCCGGTCCCAGGATGGTATCGACGCCGGGGAACTTGACGAAGGGGAACACCGCTTCCTTGACGGAGAAGTAAGGCGGAATCACTTCCTTGGTGATGCCCTGGCTCTTCAGGCTCTGGCCGGCCATGCAGCGGGCGGCGATCTTGGCCAGCTGCAGGCCCGTGGCCTTGGAAACGAAGGGCACGGTGCGGGAGGCGCGGGGATTCACTTCCAGCACATACACGGTGTCGTTCTGGATGGCGAACTGCACGTTCATCAGGCCGCAGACGTTGAGGGCCTTGGCCATCAGCTTGGTCTGGCGACGCAGCTCGTCGGTCACTTCCTTGGTCAGGGAGTAAGGCGGCAGGGAACAGGCGGAGTCGCCGGAGTGCACGCCGGCCTGTTCGATATGTTCCATGACGCCGCCGATGATGACTTCGTCACCGTCGGACAGGGCATCCACGTCCACTTCGCAGGCGTCGTTCAAGAAGCGGTCCAGCAGCACCGGAGAGTCGTTGGAGACCTTCACCGCCTCGCGCATGTAGCGCTCCAGGTCGGACTGCTGATGCACGATTTCCATGGCCCGGCCGCCCAGCACGTAGGAGGGGCGGACCACCAGGGGATAACCGATTTCCTGGGCCAGGGCCAGGGCGTCGGCTTCGTTGCGGGCGGTGCGGTTGGGCGGCTGCTTCAGGCCCAGCTCGTGCAGCAGCTTCTGGAAGCGTTCCCGGTCTTCGGCCGCGTCGATCATGTCGGGGCTGGTGCCGATGATGGGCACGCCGTTGGCCTCCAGGTCCCGCGCCAGCTTCAGCGGGGTCTGGCCGCCGTACTGGACGATGACGCCGACGGGCTTCTCCACATTGACCACTTCCAGCACGTCTTCCAGGGTCAGGGGCTCGAAGTACAGACGGTCGGAGGTGTCGTAGTCGGTGGACACGGTCTCCGGGTTGCAGTTGACCATGATGGTCTCGTAGCCGTCTTCGCGCATGGCCATGGCGGCATGCACGCAGCAGTAGTCGAACTCGATGCCCTGGCCGATGCGGTTCGGACCGCCGCCCAGGACCATGATCTTCTTCTTGTCGCTGGGCTGGGCCTCGCACTCGTCCTCGTAGGTGGAGTACATGTAGGCCGTGTTGGTGGCGAATTCGGCGGCGCAGGTATCGACGCGCTTGAACACCGGACGCACGTTGAGGGCGTGGCGACGCTCCCGCACGGCGGTCTGGGTGGTGGCCAGCAGCTTGGCCAGGCGCTTGTCGGAGAAGCCGCACTTCTTCAGCACCAGCAGTTCTTCCCGGGACAGGGAATCGACGCTGCGGCCGGCCAGGGACTTGGCCTTCAGGTGCAGGTCCTCGATCTGGGCCAGGAACCAGGGGTCGATGTGGGTCAGGCGGTGGATCTCGTCCAGGGTCATGCCGATGCGGAAGGCATCGCCTACGTACCAGATGCGCTCGGGGCCGGGTTCGGCCAGTTCGGTCTCGATCACTTCCCGGTCGGTGGTCTTCTCGTCGAAGCCGTCCACACCCACTTCCAGGCCGCGCAGGGCCTTCTGCAGGGATTCCTGCAGGGTGCGGCCGATGGCCATGACCTCGCCCACGGACTTCATCTGGGTGGTCAGGTGGAAATCGGCGGTGGGGAACTTCTCGAAAGCGAAACGGGGCACCTTGGTGACCACGTAGTCGATGGAGGGCTCGAAGGAGGCCGGGGTCTTGCCGCCGGTGATCTCGTTGGCCAGCTCGTCCAGGGTGTAGCCGACAGCCAGCTTGGCCGCCACCTTGGCGATGGGGAAGCCGGTGGCCTTGGAGGCCAGGGCGGAGGAACGGGACACCCGGGGGTTCATCTCGATGACGATCATGCGACCGTCCTTCGGGCTGATGGCGAACTGCACGTTGGAGCCGCCCGTATCAACGCCGATCTCGCGCAGCACCGCGATGGAGGCGTTGCGCATGATCTGGTATTCCTTGTCCGTCAGGGTCTGGGCCGGGGCCACAGTGATGGAGTCACCGGTATGCACACCCATGGGGTCCAGGTTCTCGATGGAACAGATGATGATGCAGTTGTCCTTGCTGTCGCGGACCACTTCCATCTCATACTCTTTCCAGCCGATGAGGGACTCTTCGATGAGCAGTTCCTTGGTCGGCGAGGCTTCCAGGCCCCGTTCGCAGATGGTGACGAACTCTTCCTTGTTGTAGGCGATGCCGCCGCCGGAACCGCCCAGGGTGAAGGAGGGACGGATGATGGCCGGGAAGCCGATCATGGCCTGCACCTGCAGGGCCTCTTCCATGGAGTGGGCCACGGCGGAACGGGCGGAGCCCAGACCGATCTTGGTCATGGCGGCCTTGAACTTTTCCCGGTCCTCGGCCTTGTCGATGGCTTCCTCGGAAGCGCCGATCAGCTCGACGCCGAACTTCTCCAGCACGCCGTGCTTGGCCAGATCCAAAGCGCAGTTCAGCGCAGTCTGGCCGCCCATGGTGGGCAGCAGGGCGTCGGGACGCTCCTTTTCGATGATCTTTTCCACCACCTTCCAGGAGATGGGCTCGATGTAGGTCACATCGGCCGTTTCCGGGTCGGTCATGATGGTGGCGGGGTTGGAGTTCACCAGGATGACCCGGTAACCCTCGGCCTTCAGGGCCTTGCAGGCCTGGGCGCCGGAATAGTCGAACTCGCAGGCCTGACCGATGATGATCGGGCCGGCGCCGATGATGAGAATGCTCTTAATGTCTGTGCGCTTGGGCATGAGTTACTTTCCCTCGGCCTTTTTGTCTTGCATCAGCTTGATGAAACGGTCGAACAGATAGGCCACATCGTGGGGGCCCGGGCTCGCCTCGGGGTGGCCCTGGAAGGAGAAGGCCGGCACGTCGGTGCGGGCGATGCCTTGCAGGGAGCCGTCGAACAGGGACACGTGGGTCGCCCGCACATTGGCCGGCAGGGTGTCCGCATCCACGGCAAAGCCGTGGTTCTGGCTGGTGATCAGCACCTGGTTGGTGTCCAGATCCTTGACCGGATGGTTGGCACCGTGGTGGCCGAACTTCATCTTCAGGGTCTTGGCGCCGGAAGCCAGAGCCAGCAGCTGGTGGCCCAGGCAGATGCCATAGGTGGGTACGCCGGCCGCCAGGATTTCACGGATGGCGGTGATGGCGTAGTCACAGGGCTCGGGGTCGCCGGGGCCGTTGGAGAGGAAGACGCCATCCGGCTTGTACTTCAGCACCTCGGCCGCAGGAGTCTGGGCCGGCACCACGGTGACGTCGCAGCCGCGGGCAGCCAGCATGCGCAGGATGTTGGTCTTGACGCCGTAATCGTATGCCACCACCTTGAACTTGGCGGCGGGGGCGGCGGCGTAACCCTTCAGGGTCCACTCGCCTTCGCTGAACTGGTAGGGGGAATCGACGCTGACCACCTTGGCCAAGTCCATGCCGGCCAGACCCGGGAAAGCGCGGGCTTCGGCCAAGGCCTTGGCTTCGTCGGCCACGCCGGCGATGATGCAGCCGGCCTGGGCGCCCTTTTCGCGCAGGATGCGGGTCAGCTTGCGGGTGTCGATGCCGGCGATGGCAACGACGCCATGCTGCTTCAGATAGTCGGGCAGGGTCTGCTCGATACGCCAGTTGGAAGCGCGGATCGGCAGGTCGCGGATGACCAGGCCGGCGGCGAAGTTGGCGCGGGACTCGAAGTCCTCCGCATTGCAGCCGGTGTTGCCGATGTGGGGATAGGTGAGGGTGACAATCTGACGGCAGTAGGACGGGTCGGTCAGGATTTCCTGGTAACCGGTCATGGCCGTGTTGAACACCACTTCACCGCTGGTGGTGCCCTCGGCACCGATGGCGTAACCGCGGAACACGGTGCCGTCGGCCAGGGCAAGCAGGGCGGGCGAAAAGGCAGGAAGCAGGGACACAAAAGACTCCGGGCGGCGAATTCGTGGTACTCGTGACGCGCTGTCGGACCCCGGACAGCCCTGCCGCCACACAGGCAGGACCGGTTTCACCGGGGTACATACGCAAAGCGGGATGGGCTCAGCGCCCTCCCGCTTTCACGAATTGATTTTTTAACCGCACTATTATAGCCGACTGCCCCCTTTTGGAGCAATCGCGGCGCAGCACTTCACGGCCTAGAGCGGCTTCGCGACCGACTCCGGAGGAGACTCAGCGCAGGCCCAGCACGTCCTGCATGTCGAACAGGCCGTTCTTCTTGCCCGCCAGGAAGCGGGCCGCCCGCAGGCTGCCCAGGGCGTAAGGCATGCGACTGCCGGCCTTGTGGGCGATCTCCACCCGTTCGCCGGTGCCGCAGAACATCACGTTGTGGTCGCCGACGATGTCGCCGCCGCGCACGGTGGCAAAGCCGATGGTGGAAGGATCCCGTTCGCCGGTGACGCCTTCGCGGCCGTAGATGGCGCATTCCTTCAGATCCCGGCCCAGGGCATGGGCCACCACTTCGCCCATGCGCAGGGCGGTGCCGGAAGGGGCGTCGATCTTGTGCTTGTGGTGGGCCTCGACGATCTCGATGTCGTAGCCCTGATTGAGAATGCGGGCCGCCACATCCAGCAGCTTGAACACCAGATTCACGCCCACCGCCATGTTGGGGGCGAAGACGACCGGGATATCCTGGGCGGCGTCGCGGATGGCGGCCTTGCCGGCCTCGTCGAAGCCGGTGGTGCCGATGATCATGGCCACGCCCAGCTTGCGGCACAGGGCCAGGTGCTCCAGGGTGCCTTCGGGGCGGGTGAAGTCGATCAGGCAGTCGGCCTGCTTCAGGGCGGCCTCGGCGCTATCCAGCACCTGGATGCCACAGGGCTGGCCCACCAGGTCGCCCGCGTCCTTGCCCACAGCGGGGCTGCCCGGGCGGTCAAAGGCGGCGCCCAGCACCACTTCGCCATCCTTCAGGGTGGCTTCGATCAACATCCGGCCCATACGGCCGGAAGCCCCGGCCACGGCGATACGCAACTTGCTCATGAATTACAGTCCAACCTTATCCAGCATTCGTCCAAAGAAGCCCCGCTCGCTGTCGGGCGGCGGCGCCTGCACACTTCCGTCCTCGGGAATGGACCCAAGGTCGATCACCTGCTGCCGGGTCGGCGGCACCACGTCACCGCCGGCCTCGCCGGCCTGGGCCGCCACCACGTCGCCACCGACGCGGGCCAGCTTGCCGTCAGCAAAGAAAACGGAGAACTTGCGGGTCTCGGTTTCCCCAGTCTTGCCCTTTTCCAGCCGATAGACGTAATCCCAGCGTTCGCCGTGGAAAATGTCCATCAACATGGGCGTCCCCAGGATGTAGCGAACCTGGTCCTTGCTCAGCCCGGGGCGCAGTTGGGCCACCATGTCCTGGGTCAGGACATTGCCCTGCTGCACATCGATTTTGTATTCGGTGACGATACGGGGAACGGAGCATCCGGCGATCAAGGTCGAGGAAACGACCAGGGCCGAAAGGAAAATCCGGGAACTATGGCGGAAATGGCCATCAAAGGCAGGGATATGGAAGCGACTCATGCGGCAAAACGCTGGATTCCAGCGGTGTCCAAGCAAAGTGAATCGGTATATCATAGCCCAAAAAATCAGACCAACCTATCAAATAGGGTGCGACATGAGCAATTCCCAGAGCCTGAAGAGCATCGGTCTCAAGGCCACCTTTCCCCGACTCAAGATTCTGGACCTGTTCGAAAAGAGCAACGTCCGCCACCTCTCCGCCGAAGACGTCTATAAGCTCCTCATCGCCGAAGGCATGGACATCGGCCTGGCCACGGTTTACCGGGTCCTGACCCAGTTCGAGCAGGCCGGCATCCTGGAACGCCACTTTTTCGAATCCGGCCGTGCCGTCTTCGAAATGAACGAGGGCAAGCATCACGACCACCTGGTCTGCGTCAATTGCGGCCGGGTGGAAGAGTTCTACGACCCCGAGATCGAGCGGCGCCAGAACAAGATCGCCAAGGAACGGGGCTTCGCCATCCAGGAGCACGCCCTCTACCTCTACGCCGAGTGCCTCAAGGAAAACTGTCCCCACCGCAACTCCCCGGAAGCCCACGTGGACAAGCACCACCTGCCCCACGACGCCTGACCCTCCCATTCCTTTGCCATGACGCCGGGGCTTGCCCCGGCTTTTATTTTGTATGGACGCCCTCCTCACCTCCACCCTGCTGGTCGCCCTGGCTGAAATCGGCGACAAGACCCAACTTCTCTCCTTCGTCCTGGCGGCACGCCTGCGCCGGCCCTGGGCCATCATCGCCGGCATCTTCGTCGCCACCGTGGCCAACCATGCCCTGGCCGGTTCCGTCGGAGCCTGGGTCGCCTCCCTGCTGAGTCCGGAAATCCTGCGCTGGTCGGTGGGCATCCTGTTCATCGCCTTCGGCCTGTGGACCCTGAAGCCGGACACCCTGGACGACGACGAGACCCCCAAGACCCTGGCCCGCGGCGCCTTCATCACGGCCCTGATCGCCTTCTTCCTGGCGGAGATGGGGGACAAGACCCAGTTCGCCACGGTGGCCCTGGCCGCCCGCTTCGATTCCCTGGCCGCCGTGGTCCTGGGCACCACCCTGGGCATGATGATCGCCAACGTGCCGGCCGTGCTGATCGGCGAAAAGCTGGCCCATCGCCTGCCTCTGGACTGGATCCGCCGCCTCGCCGCCCTGGTCTTCGTCCTGACCGGCGGCGCCACCCTGCTGACCACCGGCGCTTGACCCCCCGGGAGGGGCGGGGTATAACTTTTGTTCTACATCGTTACGCCTATGCGCCTCCATGGGGTTTTCCCGTCGATCCCTGTCCCGCCATGCGCTGGCCCTGTTCTGCCTGGGCCTGTCGGCTCTCGCCCATAGCGGCGATACGGCCACAGCCGGCCTGCGGGTGGGCCTCATGCACAGCGAACCCTGGGCCTACTACAGCCGGGACGGCGGCAACGAGCGCAAGAGCCAGCTCAGCGGCGTGTTCGTGGACATCAGCCGGGAACTGGCCAGGGAAACCGGCCTCAGCCTGGAACTGAACACCCTGCCCTATGGCCGGGTCGGCAAGGAACTGCAGAGCGGCGACTGCGACCTGACCTATCTGATCCGCTCCGACGACCGGGATGCCTATGTCGAGTACGCGGGCTACCTCTTCAGCTTCCACACCCTGGTGCTGGCCCGCCCCGGCAGCACCCTGCGCAGCTATGACGACCTGCAGGGCCTGCGCATCGGCCTGGTCAAGGACATCCGCCTCAACCCCCGTTTCGACGGCGACGCCGGTTTGAACAAGGTGGAAGTGCGGGACTACGAAACCCTGGTGGACATGTTCCTCAGCGGCCGCCTGGACGCCATCGCCGGCAACAGCATCTCCCTGCACCACCTGCTGCAGAAGCGGGGCTACCCGAGCCAGCCCTGGCCGCGCCTGATGCTGCAGAAGACCGAGGTGTGGGCCCAGATGTCGAAGAAATCCCCCCAACTCGGCCATCTGCCCCGCATCCGCAGCGCGGTGGAAAAACTGCGCGGCGAAGGCTTCTTCGAGAATGCCGTGCAGCGCTACCGCCCCGCGGCGGAATCCGCGCCTCAGGCGAAGAGATCGACGCGGGAACGGGAAACGGCCGTTTCCCTGACGCCCACGCTCTCCAGCCGATAGGCCGCCTCTCCCCTGGCCCCACCGCCAGAAGCCGCACCGGACGGAACTGCCACGGCAGCCTCGGCCGTAACCGGCGCCGATGCTTGCTCTCCAGACACACCTCCGGCGGAACCGCTTCCCTCCTGGGCCGCAGCCGCCTCGCTTGCCTCTTGCTTCGCCTGCTCGGCCCGGGCGCTGCTCTCCAGCCTGGCGGCACCTGCCGCCACGCGCCGGTCCTGGGGCGAAGGATCGGCCGGCGCCATGGCGGCGGCACGGATCTGCTGGGCCTTGGCCAGACTTTCCTCCGGCGTGCGGCCCGGCGACACATCGATGGAAACCTCTCCCGCCACCGCATACATGCGGCCGTCCGGCCCCTTGTCGTAGGTATAGCTGGCACCGCCCTGGACCAGGGCGCCGCCGGCAGCGATGTGGGCCTGCTCGTGGGCGCGTACCTTGCGGTCCGTCTCCTTCAGCTTTTCCACCTGCCGCTGTTCGTCCTCCGACAGCTCGCTCTTCCCTGCAGCGGCGGCGAAGGGGTTCTTGCCCAGGGACTGGCCGTAGCCCCCGTTCCACTCGGCACCTGAGGCCGCCGCGCTGCCACTGCCCGACGAGGATGCCCCGCTGCCGCTCTCGGCCGCCTGGGCGCCGCCGGCCGCCGGCCGCTGCACGGGTGCGGCAACGCCTCCCGTGGCGACGGGATAGACACTGGCAATGCCGGAAGCTGAGAGGGAGCCGATCATGGCAGACACTCAAGGCTGCAGCGGGGCGACAGCCCCGTTTGCGGGAAAGTAGATTACCTCACCATAGCCCAGCCCCCGGGCCGGGGCCAAGTCGGGCTCAGCCCTGACCGAGCAGTTCCTTGGCGTGCTGCCGGGTGGTGGCGGTGATTTCCACGCCGCCCAGCATGCGGGCGATTTCCTCCACCCGACCCGCTGCGTCCAGGGGCGTGACCCGGCTCTTGATGGCGGCGCCCTCCTTGGACTTGGCCACCTGCCACTGCCAGTCGGCCCGGGCCGCCACCTGGGGCAGGTGGGTGACGCACAGCACCTGGCGCTCCCGGCCCAGGCGGTGCAGCAGGCGCCCCACCACCTCGGCGACACCGCCGCCGATGCCCACGTCCACCTCGTCGAAAATCAGGGTGGGGACGCTGGCCTGGCGGCTGGTGACCACCTGGATGGCCAGGCTGATGCGGGACAGTTCGCCGCCGGAGGCCACCTTGGCCAGGGAACGGGCTTCGCTGCCCGCCAGGCCGCCGATGCGGAATTCGATGTTTTCCAGGCCGTGGGCATTGCCGCCGGCCACGGGCACCAGGGCGATTTCGAAACGGCCGCCGCCCAGGGCCAGTTCCTGCATGCCCTGGCTGACCTCGTCGCCCAGGGCCTTGGCCGCCTTGGCCCGGGCCTTGGAGAGCTTGGCCGCATCCTTGTCGTATTGCTGGCGAGCCGCATCCACCCTGGCCTGCAGGGCCGCCAGATCGCCCGCCTCGCCCAGTTCGGCGAGGCGTTGCTGCCAGCGGGAAAGCAGTTCAGGCAGTTCCTCCGGCAGGGCGCGGAACTTGCGCGCGCAGCCCATGACGGCCTCCAGGCGGCGTTCCACCTCAGCCAGGCGGGCCGGGTCCAGATCCACCCGGTCGGCGTAGCGGCGCAGGGCGCTGACGGCTTCGGCCAGCTCGGCTTCGGCCGACTGCACCAATTGGGCCACTTCACTCAGGGCCGGATCATATTCGGCCAGGCCGTCGAGACGGGAGGCCACGGCACGCACCTGGGCTTCGCAGGCCCCCTCGCCTTCGGCCAGCAGGCCCAGGGAAAACTGGGCCCCTTCCAGCAGGGAGGCGGCATGGGCCAGGCGCTTGTGTTCCTGGTTGAGGCTTTCCCACTCGTCGGCGGAGAAGGCCAGGGTCTCCAGTTCCCGCACCTGCCATTCCAGCTGTTCCCGCTCCCGGGCCAGGGCTTCGCCGCCTTCGGCCGCCGCGTCCAGGGAATCCCGGGCGTCGCGCCAGGTGCGCCAGGCTTCGCCGACGCTGCGGGCCAGGTCGGCATGGCCGGCATGGGCGTCCAGCAGCTGGCGCTGGGCCTCGCCCCGCAACAGGGACTGGTGGGCGTGCTGGCCGTGGATGTCCACCAGCCATTCGGCGGCCTGCCGCAGTTGCTGCAGGGTGGCGGCAGAGCCGTTGATGTAGGCCCGGGAACGGCCGCCCGCATCCAGGATGCGACGCAGCAGCAGGTCATCGTCAGCGGCGAAGTCGTTCTCCGCCAGCCAGGACTTCAGTTCGGCCAGGGCACGGATGTCGAACTCGGCCCCCACTTCGGTCTTCTCGGCCCCGGCCCGCAGCAGGCCGCTGTCGGCCCGCTCGCCGAGGACGAAGGCCAGGGCGTCCACCAGGATGGACTTGCCGGCGCCGGTCTCGCCGGTGAGGGCGCCGAAGCCGCCCTGGAAATCCAGCTCCAGCCGGTCCACCAGGACGAAATCGCGAATGTTCAGACGTTGCAGCATGGTTCAGGGCCCCTTGGGACGTTTGCTCCAGTGGAGCTTCTGACGCAGCATGGCGAAGTAGCTGTAGCCGGGCGGGTGCAGGAAACAGACGTTGTAGGCGGAGCGGCGCATGCGCACGCAGTCGTCGGGACGGATGTCGAAGGCCACCTGGCCGTCAAAGTGCACCCGGGCGTCGGCGGACTGGATCACCCGCAACTCGATCTCGCAGCGGTCCGACACCGTGATCGGCCGGTTGGTCAGGGAATGGGGACAGAGGGGCACCAGGGCGATGCCGCCCAGGGTCGGGTGCAGGATGGGGCCGTTGGCCGAGAGGGCGTAGGCGGTGGAGCCGGTGGGAGTGGAGATGATGAGGCCGTCGGCCCGCAGGTTGTAGATGAACTCGCCGTCGATGAACAGCTCGAATTCGATCATGCGGCCGATGGCGCCCTTGTCCATCACCACGTCGTTGAGGGCCTGGTTGGCGCAGACTTCCTTGCCGTCCCGGATCACCTCGGCGTCCAGGATCAGGCGCTCCTCCGGCACGAAGCGGCCGTCCAGCAGGTCTTCCATGCAGGACAGCATGTCGCAGCGGGCAATGTCGGTCATGAACCCCAGGCGGCCCTGGTTCACGCCCACCAGGGGCACCTTGTAGCGGGCCAGGTGGCGGGCGGCGTTGAGCATGGTGCCGTCGCCGCCGAGGACGATGGCCAGGTCGGCATGGGCGCCGATGAACTGGAAATCGCCGGTCATCCAGCGGCTTTCCCCCACATTGGCGGCCGTATCGGCCTCCACCAGCACCGAGACGCCCCGCTCGCTCAGATACTGGCCGAGGGAACGCAGGGATTCGGCAATTTCCGGGCTGTGGTATTTGCCAATCAGGGCAATGGTGCGGGGAAGTGCCATGGGACGCGAAGGGGAATGGTGACCGGAGCCTTTCATGGCCCGCATTAAACCACAAAACCCCCCGCCCCCGGCGGCACAGCGCGGATGCAACTCCTGGCGGCCCCGGCGATTTTCGGTAAAATCGATTCATGCTCGACAACCGCGCCCGCATCCTGCTCAAGACCCTGGTCGAACGGTACATCGCCGAAGGCCAACCGGTGGGCTCCCGCGCCCTCTCCCGCTTCTCCGGGCTGGACCTGTCGCCGGCCACCATCCGCAACGTCATGGCGGACCTGGAGGAGCAGGGTTTCATCGCCAGCCCCCACACCTCCGCCGGCCGCATTCCCACGCCCCGGGGCTACCGCCTGTTCGTGGACAGCCTGCTGGCGGTGCAGCCCCTGCAGGAAAACCAGATCCACGAGATGGAAGGGCAGCTGATCCAGACCCAGCCCCAGCAGCTGATCGGCAACGCCTCCCACCTGCTCTCGGAACTGACCCAGTTTGCCGGCATCGTCGTGACGCCGCGGCGCAAGACGCCGACCATCCGCCAGATCG
This sequence comes from Azospira sp. MPR-E4, assembly GCF_058809645.1. Taxonomy (NCBI): domain Bacteria; kingdom Pseudomonadati; phylum Pseudomonadota; class Betaproteobacteria; order Rhodocyclales; family Rhodocyclaceae; genus Azospira; species Azospira sp. MPR-E4. Next base: position 13,111 of record NZ_JBXAST010000053.1, read on the forward strand.
AGTTTCTCGGCCTCTCGGAAAAGCGCATCCTGCTCATCATCGTCACCACCGACGGCGACGTGCAGAACCGCATCCTGCTCACCGAACGGCCCTACTCGCCGTCGGAGCTGACAACGGCGGCCAATTACCTGAACCACAATTACGCCGGCCTGGACTTCGACCAAATCCGCCAGCGCCTCACCGGCGAAATCCAGCAGTTGCAGGACGACCTGAAGATCCTCATGGCCTCGGCCCTGGAGGCCGGCAACCAGGCCTTGAACGACAGCGCCAGCCAGTACGTCATCTCCGGCGAGAAGAACCTGCTGGAAGTGGAGGAACTTTCCTCCAACATGAAGCGGCTGCGGGAGCTGTTCGACCTCTTCGAACAGAAGACCGGCCTGGTGCGCCTGCTCGACATCTCCAACAACGCCGACGGTGTGCAGATCTATATCGGCGGCGAATCGGGCCTGGCGCCCCTGGACGAATGCAGCGTCGTCACCGCCCCCTACGAGGTGAATGGCCAGGTGGTGGGTTCCGTCGGCGTCATCGGCCCCACCCGCATGGCCTACGAGCGGGTCATCCCCATCGTAGACATCACCGCCAAGCTGCTCTCCTCCGCCCTTACCTACCAGGCCAATACCTGATGCCCTTTTTCCGTCCGGAACCCGAATTCAAGCATGGCACCGCCCCCCAGACCGGGGTTCTGCTGATCAACCTGGGCACCCCCGACGCCCCCACGGCGCCGGCCCTGCGCCGCTATCTCAAGGAATTCCTCTCCGACCCCCGGGTGGTGGAGATTCCCCGCCTCATCTGGTGGCCCATCCTCAACGGCATCATCCTCAACACCCGCCCCGCCAAGTCGGCGGCCAAGTACGCCTCCGTCTGGCTGCCCGAAGGCTCGCCCCTGCGGGTACACACGGAACGCCAGGCCAAGCTGCTCAAGGGCGCCCTGGGCCAGGCCGGCCACCGCCTGGTGGTGGATTACGCCATGCGCTACGGCCAGCCCTCCGTGGCCGATGCCCTGGAGCGGCTGAAGCAGCAGAACTGCACCCGCATCCTGCTGCTGCCCCTCTATCCCCAGTACGCCGGCAGCACCTCGGCCACCGCCCTGGATGCGGCCTACGCCTGGCTGCAGCAGAGCCGCAACCAGCCGGAAATCCGCGCCGTGCGCAATTTCCACGACCATCCCGGCTACATCGCCGCCCTGGCCGCCAGCGTGCGCCAGTACTGGGCGGAGAACGGCCAGCCCGGCCCTTCCTACCGTCTCATGCTGAGCTTCCACGGTGTCCCCAAACGCACCCTGGAACTGGGGGACCCCTACCACTGCGAATGCCTGAAGACCGGCCGCCTGCTCAGCGAAGCCCTGGGCCTGCCCAAGGAGCAGGTGGAAATCTGCTTCCAGTCCCGCTTCGGCAAGGCCGAATGGCTGCAGCCCTACACCGCCCCCACCCTGCACCGGCTGGCCAAGGAAGGGGTGGAACGGGTGGACGTCATCTGCCCCGGCTTCACCTCCGACTGCCTGGAAACCCTGGAGGAGATCGCCATGGAGGGCAAGGCCGATTTCCTCGCTGCCGGCGGCAAGACCTACGGCTACATCCCCTGCCTCAACGAGCGGCCGGACTGGATCGAGGCCCTCGCCGACATCGTCACGACGCACCTTTCAGGCTGGCCCACCCGGGAAGCCCCGGACCAGGCGGCCCTGGAGCAAAGCGCCCTGCGGGCCCAGGCCCGGGGCGCCTCCCGCTGACCCCCTCTTGAAGACCGGGGCGGCGTCTCCATATTAGACAACTCTAATCAAGGAGCCCGCCATGGCCGCCCCCGAATCCCTGCACCTGGTCTGCCCCCACTGCCAGGCCGTCAATCGCCTGCCGGCCCAGCGCCTGACCGAACAGCCCACCTGCGGCCGCTGCAAGACAGCGCTGTTCACCGGCGAGCCCCTGGCAGTCAATAGCGCCGCCCTGGAGGCCCACCTGGGCCGCTCCGACCTGCCCCTGCTGGTGGATTTCTGGGCCCCCTGGTGCGGCCCCTGCCGCATGATGGCTCCCGCCTTCGCCCAGGCGGCCCGGCAACTGGAACCCCATTACCGCCTGCTCAAGCTGGATACGGAAGCCGAACCGGCCATGGCCGCCCGCTTCGGCATCCGCAGCATTCCCACCCTGGCCCTCTTCCGCGGCGGCCGGGAAGTGGCCCGCCAGGCCGGCGCCATGGATGCAGCCAACCTGATCCGCTGGCTGCGTAGCGTGGACGTCTAGGCGGTCATGCCGTCGTCACGGCGGCTATGGCACACTGAACGGCAGCCCTTTGCCCAAGGAGACTTCCATGCAGGTCGGCGTACCCAAGGAAATCAAGGTCCATGAATACCGGGTCGGCCTGGTGCCGGCCACCGTCCGCGAACTCACCGCCCGGGGCCATCAGGTGCTGGTGGAACAGGGGGCCGGCCAGGGTGTCGGCTACGACGACGGCGCCTATGCCGCTGCCGGTGCCACCATCGTGCCCGATGCGGCTTCTGCCTGGCGTGCCGATCTGGTGGTCAAGGTGAAGGAGCCCCAGCCGGCCGAATTCCCCTACCTGCGCCCGGAACTGACCCTCTTCACCTACCTGCACCTGGCCCCGGACCCGCGCCAGGCCCAGGCCCTGGTGGATTCCGGCTGCACCGCCCTGGCCTACGAGACGGTCACCGACGCCGTCGGCGGCCTGCCCCTGCTGGCGCCCATGTCGGCGGTGGCCGGGCGCATGGCGGTACAGGTCGGCGCCCACTGGCTGGAAAAGGCCCAGGGCGGCCGCGGCGTGCTGCTCGGCGGCGTGCCCGGGGTACCGGCGGCCCACGTGGTGGTGCTCGGTGCCGGCGTCGTCGGCAGCCACGCCACCCGCGTCGCCGTGGGCCTGGGGGCCGAAGTGACGGTGCTCGACCTGTCCCTGTCCAAGTTGGAGGCCCTGGACCGGGAGTACCCGGGCCGGGTGCGCACCGTCGCCGCCACCCGGGAGACCATCGAAGCCTACGCCGTCCGCGCCGACCTCCTGGTGGGCGCCGTGCTGGTGCCCGGCGCCGCCGCGCCGCGTCTGGTGGACCGGGACCTGGTCGGCAAGATGAAGGCCGGCAGCGTCATCGTGGACGTAGCCATCGACCAGGGCGGCTGCGTCGAGACTTCCCGCCCCACCACCCATGCGGACCCCACCTACGTCGTGGACGGGGTCATCCACTACGGCGTCGCCAACATGCCCGGCGCCGTGCCCCGCACCTCGGCCCAGGCCCTCAACAACGCCACCCGGCCCTTCGTCCTGGCCCTGGCCGACAAGGGCTGGCGGCAGGCCACGGCGGACGATCCCCACCTGGCCGCCGGCCTCAACGTCAACGCCGGCCGCATCGTGCACGGGGCGGTGGCCGCCGCCCTGCAGGGCAATCCGGGTTGAGCCCGGCCCTCACCAAGGGGCTATGACCCTGGTCATAGCCCCGGGGAACTAGCCCTTGATCCGCCCCCTCGAAAAGGAGAAAGTCAAACCCATCAACTCCGGTGCGATGCAAGCCATCCGAACCGGCGGATCACTCCCCGAGCTGTAGCGTGCGGCGGCGCCCCCGGCCCCGCATACCGGGCCCCTGGAGGTAGCGGCATGAGCAGTCCAACCGAGGCAGGCAGCGCCACATCCCGGACGCCCCGGGAGCACTCCTTTGCCCCCCCTGATTTCCAGGCCCTCTTCGAATGCATCCCCACCCCCTGCCTGGCCCTGGACCCGGAACTGCGGGTCATCGCCGTCAGCAGCGCCTATACCGAGGCCACCTTGACCCGGCGGGAGGACATGCTGGGGCGGGACATGTTCGACATCTTCCCGGACAACCCGGACGATCCCGCCGCCGACGGCGTGCACAACCTGCGGGCCTCCCTGGAACGGGTGCTGCAGACCGGGCAGCCCGACCTGATGCCGGTGCAAAAATACGATATCCGGCGCCCGCCGGAACAGGGCGGCGGCTTCGAGGTGCGTTACTGGACGCCCATCAACACCCCGGTGCTCGATGCCGAGGGACGGCTGCACTACATCATCCACAAGGCCGAGGACGTCACCGAGTTCGTCATGCTGCGGGAACAGAAGCTGGAGCAAAGCCGCATCACCGACTCCCTCCGGCAGCAGGCGGAAAAGATGGAGGCGGACATCTACGCCCGCTCCAAGACCATCGCCGAAAACAACCTGCGCCTGCACCAGGCCAACGCCGAGCTGGCCCGGCTCTACGAGAAAACCCGGGAACTGGATGAACTGAAGACCCAGTTCTTCGCCAACATCAGCCACGAACTGCGCACCCCCCTGACCCTGATCCTGGGCCCCGTCGGCAAGCACCTGGCCGACCCGGACCTGGCGCCCGCCCTGCGGCGGGACCTGGAGGTGGTGGAACGCAACGCCCGCATGCTCTACCGGCACGTCAGCGACCTGCTGGACGTGGCCAAGCTGGAAGCCGGGCGCATGGTCATGCACTACACGGAGGGCGACCTGGCGCACCTGACCCGGGTCATCGCCTCCCACTTCGATTCCCTGGCCGAAGGCCGCCGCATCCACTACGCCGTGACCACGCCGCCGGACCTGACGGCCCAGGTGGATACGGAAAAGTACCAGCGCATCCTGCTCAACCTTCTTTCCAACGCCTTCAAATTCGCCGGCGACGGCGGCGCCATCCAGCTGCGCCTGACGGCGGCCGGCGGGCAGGCCCGGATCGAGGTGGAAGACAACGGACCAGGCATTCCCGAAACCATGCGGGAGCAGGTGTTCGAGCCCTTTCGCCAGGTGGAGGGCGGCAGCAGCCGCCACCACGGCGGCACCGGCCTGGGCCTGGCCATCGTGCGGGAACTGGCCCAGCTCCATGGCGGCAGCGTCCGTATCGATGCCGCCCCCTCCGGCGGCGCCCTGTTCATCCTGGAACTGCCCCTGCTGGCGCCTCCCGGCACCCAGTTGCAGGCCCAGGGCGAAGCCCTTCCCGGCGACCTCAGCCGTCAGGCCCTGGAAGAACTGCAGCCGCCCCCGGCACTACCGGAACACCGCCAGGGCCGGGCAGATGCGGCCCTGCCCCTGGTGCTGGTGGTGGAAGACAACCCGGACATGAACGCCTTCATCTGCGAGGCCCTGGGCCGGCACTACCGCGTCGCCTCCGCCCGGGACGGCCAGGAAGGCCTGGAAATGGCCTGTCGCCAGACGCCGGACCTGATCGTCAGCGACGTCATGATGCCCCGCCTCAGCGGCGACCGCATGGTCCAGGCCCTGCGCCAGGAGCCGGCCCTGGCCGGGGTGCCGGTGGTGATCCTGACCGCCAAGGCCGACGAGGACCTGCGCATCCGCCTGTTGCAGGACAGCGTGCAGGACTTCCTCAACAAGCCCTTCTCGGTGGAGGAACTGCTGGCCCGGGTGGGCAGCCTGCTCGCCGAACGGCTGCAGGCGGCGGACCTGCTGCGGCAGAGCGAAAAGCGCTTCCGCGCCACCTTTTCCCAGGCCGCCGTGGGCATGGCCCATGTGGCGCCGGACGGGCGCTGGCTGCTGGTGAACCAGCGCCTCTGCGACATTATCGGCTACCCCCGGGAAGAACTGCTGGGCCGCACCTTCCAGGAAATCACCCACCCGGACGACCTCTACAGCGACCTGGAGCAGATGCATCGGCTGCTGGCCGGCGAGATCGACAGCTACGCCATGGAAAAGCGCTACCGTCACCGGGACGGCCACCTGGTGTGGATCAACCTCACCGTCTCCCTGGTACGGGCGGCGGACGGCAGCCCGGAGTACTTCATCGCCGCCGTGGAGGACATCCAGCGGCGCAAGGAGGCGGAAGGGGAAATCCACCGTCTCAACGCCGACCTGGAGCGGCGGGTGGAAGAGCGCACCGCCGAGCTGCGGGCCGCCAACCGGGAACTGGACAGCTTTGCCCACGCCGTTTCCCACGACCTGCGGGCGCCTCTGCGGGCCATCACCGGCTTCAGCCGGGCCATCATCGAGGACCACGGCACCGCCCTGCCGGCGGAGGCCCGGGAATTCCTCGACCACATCATCGCCTCGGGCCAGCAGATGGGCGCCCTGATCGAGGGCCTGCTGACCCTCTCCCGCAGCAGCCGGGAAGAACTGCGGCGGGACGACATCGACCTCTCCGCCCTGGCCCGGCGCATCCTGGAGGAACTGGCGCGCAGCGAGCCCGGGCACCGGGTGGCCTGGCAGGTGGAAGACGGCCTGGCGGCCCGGGGCGACATCCGCATGATCGAGGTGGTACTGCGCAACCTGCTGGGCAATGCCTGGAAATACACGGCCCGCACTGCGGCGCCCCTGATCCGGGTGCATGCCCGGCGCCAGGAAAAGCAGATCCAGTTCTGCATCGCGGACAACGGCGCCGGCTTCGACATGGCCCAGGTGGGCAAGCTGTTCCAGCCATTCCAGCGGCTGCACCGGCAGGACGAATTCCCCGGCATCGGCATCGGCCTGGCCACGGTGCAGCGGGTGGTGCATCGCCACGGCGGCAGCATCGAGGCCCGGGGCGAAGCCGGCCACGGCGCCAGCTTCTGCTTCACCCTGCCCCTGCCGGAAAACGAGCCGGCCCCGCCAGCCCCGTCGACTCCAACGGCCCCCGGCTAAGGCGCCGCACGGCAGCTCAGCGGCCGGAGAGGGCGTGGCCCAGCATGGGGCCCATGCCTGCCATCACGGTCTGGTTGGCCTCTTCCATGGCCGCCAGGGCCTGCAGGGATTCCTCGGTGCGGCCGGCGTAGTGCAGCTCCAGGGCCTGGCGGGCCCGCTGGTGCACCGCTCGGTGGGGCGATTCCAGGGCGCTGTAGCCGGGCAGGCGGGCAAAGCGGGCCTTCACCTCCGCATCGTAATACCAGCGTCCCAGACGGCACTCGGTCTCGTCCGGCACCTGGTCCGGGCGCAGGCCGGAAATGCCGAGAAAGACCTTGTACACCTCCAGCTTGAGGCTCAGTTCCTCCAGGTTAGCCAGTTCCACATTGGCCAGCAGGGCGGCCCCATCCACGCTCGACTCCATGGCGGCGGAGAGGCCCTGCAGGGCTTCCATGCTGCGCATGGCCGCCTCGCTGTCGGCGGCGAAGCGGGCCGCATTGCCGGCGCCGGCCTGCATGGCGTCGTGGGCGGCGCCGGTTTCCGTCTGGATGGTGGTGACCAGGGTGCCGATGTCCACCGTGGCCCGGGTGGTGCGCTCCGCCAGCTTGCGCACCTCGTCGGCCACCACGGCGAAGCCCCGGCCCGCCTCGCCGGCCCGGGCCGCCTCGATGGCAGCGTTGAGGGCCAGCAGATTGGTCTGGTCGGCGATCTCCTTGATCAGCTGGACGATGCCGCCGATCTCCCCGGCCCGCCGGGCCAGGTCTTCCACCCGCCGGGAGGAGTGGCCCAGGTGCTCCACCAGGGAAGTGAGGTTGCTGGCGATGCGGGCGAAGGATTCCCGGTTGTGCAGGGCCTGGCCCGCGGCCTCGGCGGCGGAGAGCTTGTCCTGGTTGAGGTGGCCGGCGAGGCCGACGAAGGACTGGCTGACCCCGGCCAGGGAGGCGCCGAAGGCATCCAGGCTGCCGAACACCCGGCCCAGGCTCTGGCGCTCCTGCTTCAGGTTTTCCGCCTGCTGCCGCCACTGTCCGGCCTCGGCCTCAAGGCGTTGGATTTCTGCCCGGGCCTGCTCGTCCCGGGCCGCCCACTGCCGCTCTTCCTGCTCCAATTGCGCCAGCCGCCGCTGCTTTTTGCCCCACAACATGATGCTCTCCTGAGAATATCCGACAAAATTTGTCGGGATTTAATAGTTGAGCATTTTACTCGGCTATACCCCCTTGCATTTGATCCAGGCTAAAAACGGCTCCGTCCACTTGTTATTCCCATACAGAATAAACAAAAGACTATTAAGTCTTTTTAACGCTTAAGCAGATGGCCTAAAGTTCGGCCATCCGCTCCCAACCCAGGAGAACACCATGACCCGCCGGAACGCCTGCCCCCCTTGTCGAATGTGCCCGACACCATCCGCCAGACCCAGCGTCCGCCCATGGCGCAGCTCATCAAGCACATCACCAGATTCCGGAGAACACCATGCCCCTGACCGATCTCGTCCATTACCTGAACGACCGTAACCGCAGCCAGTACGGCACCCACCTGAGCCCCGGCGACTCCCTCAGCCTCGCCCACAACCGGGTCACCGGCCGCTTTGCCGGCCTCACCCTGGACAGCGCCTTCCAGCCCATCACCGACGCCCGCAGCGGCCAGGTTTCCGGCCACGAAGCCCTGCTCCGCGCCACCGCTGCCGACGGCAGCCCCCTCGCCCCCGAAGCCGTCTTCGTTTTGCCCACGGACGGGGAGGAAATCGTTTTCCTCGACCGCCTGGCCCGCACCGTGCACGCCCTCAACTACCTGCTGCAGACCAAGAGCAGCGGCGGCGACCTCTACCTGAACATCCATCCGCGGCACCTGCTGGCCATTTCCGGCGACCACGGCCTGGTCTTCGAAGCCATCCTCAAACGCCTGGGCCTGACCCCGGAGCGGGTGGTGCTGGAAATCCTGGAAAGCGCCATCGACGACTCCGGCCGCATCAAGGAGGCGGTGGCCAACTACCGTTCCCGGGGCTACCGCATCGCCATCGACGACTTCGGCCGCCACCATTCCAACTTTGACCGCCTGTGGCAACTGGAGCCGGACGTGGTCAAGCTGGACCGCAGCCTCATCGTCGAGGCCGGCACCAATCCCAAGGCCCGGCGCGTGCTGCCCCGCCTGGTGGAAATCGTGCACGACCTGGAGGCCCGGGTGGTCTTCGAGGGCATCGAGACGGCGGACCAGCTGGCCATCGCCATCGACGCCGGCGCCGACCAGCTGCAGGGCTACTACTTGGCCCGCCCGGCCCGGGAATGCCTGCCCGCCCGCCATGCCCTGCTCGACACCGGCA
>NZ_JBXAST010000054.1:0-21772 GCF_058809645.1 Azospira sp. MPR-E4
GGAGGGCATGGGGATTCTCCGCGGAGGATGCGGCGCCTGGGGGATGACCGGCGCTTTGAATGGCTCCATTGTGCCATTTCATTCATTTGAATGAAATGATGCCGTCCGGATGGAGCTGGCAGTGCCGTCCATGACGCGGCGCAGCAACCGGAGAGGGGCGAATTTGTTACACTGAAAAGGTTCCCGTAAGGAACGTCCGTGCGGCGGAAAGCGGCGCCAGAGGCGGTTTTTGGCCAGTGGTCGAGCGAGGACGAAGCGGAGGCGGGAACGCAGCACGCACAGAAAAAGCGCGCAAGAAAGATGGCAGGGGACGATTCGGTGCAGGAATCGAACCGCCCCCCGAGTCCCGCCGAAGCGAGACTCCTAAGACCATAAAAGGAGAACAGCGGCGCCAGATTAAGGGCGCGGGCTTACATAAAACTTACGCGGATCAGGCTCTTATCCTCCATGCGCATACTCCTGGCTGAAGACGACAAAATCATCGCGGACGGGCTTTCCCGTTCCCTGCGGCAGGGCGGCTACGCCGTCGACTGCGCCTATACGGGTCTGGAGGCCGACACGGCCCTGATGACCAATTCCTACGACCTGCTCATCCTCGACCTGGGCCTGCCCAAGCTGCCCGGGCTGGAGGTGCTGAAGCGCCTGCGGGCCCGCAATGTGCAGCTGCCGGTGCTGATCCTCACCGCTCTCGACGGCACCGGCGACCGGGTCAAGGGCCTGGACCTGGGGGCCGACGATTACATGGCCAAGCCCTTCGAGCTGGCCGAACTGGAGGCCCGGGTGCGGGCCCTCACCCGGCGTTCCTCCGGCACCGCCCCGGTCATCACCTGCGGTGCCCTGACCTACGACCAGGCCGGCCGGGTGGCCCAGCTGGACGGCCAGAACCTGGACCTCTCGGCCCGGGAACTGGGGCTGCTGGAAATCCTGCTCTCCCGGGTCGGCCGCCTGGTCTCCAAGGACCAGCTGGTGGACCACCTGTGCGGCTGGGGCGAGGAGGTGAGCCACAACGCCATCGAGGTGTACATCCACCGCCTGCGCAAGAAGCTGGAATCCGGCGGGGTGCGCATCGCCACCGTGCGCGGACTCGGTTACTGCCTTGAAAAGCCGCAAGAACCCGGCGCCGGCCGCTAAGGAGGGGGGCGACGCCCAGCGCTCCCTGTTCGGGGAAATCCTGGACTGGATGCTGGCGCCCCTGCTTTTCGTCTGGCCCATCAGCATCGCCATCACCCACTACTTCGCCAACATCGTCGCCGGCTATCCCTACGACCAGGCCCTGCGGGAGAACGTGAACGCCATCGCCCGGCAGATCCGCTACAGCGACAGCAAGCCGGTGATCAACCTTTCCGGCTCGGCCCGGGCCGTGCTGCGGGCCGACGAGGTGGACAGCGTCTACTTCCACGTCGTCACCCGGGAAGGCACGCGCCTGGCCGGCGACAAGGAACTGCCGGTGGCCCCCGAGCTGGTGCGGCCCCGGGACGACACCGGCGAGATCAGCTTCCGCGACGGCGAATTCAACGGCCAGGACCTGCGCATCGCCTACCAGTTCCTCGCCGATCCCAACCGGCCCGACGACCGCTGGCTGGTGGTGGAAGTGGGCGAGACCCTGGAAAAGCGCTCCCAGTTGGCCAACAAGATCATCGCCAGCGTCATCCTGCCCCAGTTCGTCATCATTCCCCTGGCGGTGATCCTGGTCTGGTTCGGCCTCTCCCAGGGCCTGAAACCCCTGACCAAGCTGCGCAGCCGCATCGAGGCCCGCCGTCCCGGCGATCTTTCGCCCATCAACACGCGCAAGGTGCCGGAAGAACTGCAGCCCCTGATCGAGGCCTTCAACGGCATGCTGGAGCGCATGGAGCGCAACATGGAGGCCCAGACTCGCTTCATCGCCGACGCCGCCCACCAGATGCGCACCCCCCTCACCGGCCTCAAGACCCAGGCCCAGCTGGCCATGCGGGAGAACGACCCGGAGCGCCTGCTGTACGCCCTGCGGCAGATGGCCGGGGCGGTGGACCGGGCCTCCCACCTGGTGAACCAGCTGCTCACCCTGGCTCGGGCCGAGGCCGGCAGCGGCGCCGCCAGCCAGCCCCTGGCGCCCATGAATCTGGACAAGCTGCTGCGGGAGATCGTCGAGGACTGGGTCATGCGGGCCCTGGAGAACTACATCGATATGGGCTACGAGCCTGCCGACGGCGCCACCGAGATCGAGGGCAACTCCTTCCTGCTGCGGGAGATGATCAACAACCTCATCGACAACGCCCTGCGCTACACCCCCGTGGGCGGCCAGGTCACCTGCCGGGTGGTGCGCCGGCGCAGCGAGGGCGGCGAATCGGAAGTGGTGCTGGAGATCGAGGATAGCGGCATCGGCATCACCGAGGAGCAGTCCGAACTGGTCTTTGAGCGCTTCTACCGGGTGGACGATGCGGGCACCGAAGGCTCCGGTCTGGGCCTGCCCATCGTCCGCGAGATCGCCGAGCTGCACCACGCCCAGGCCAGCCTGCGGCCCAATCCCAAAGGCCAGGGCAGCATCGCCCGGGTGGTTTTCCCCGCCTACCAGGAGCCCCGTCCCGAGCTGGCCGAAGATGCGCCCCTGGCCTCCGCCTGGAACCGCTCCCTGCCGCCGCCGGGGTCGGTGTGAGGGCGTTGCGAAATAAATGTCACAAAGTCTTTGACAGGCTGGTAGGTCGTGGCTACAATGCGGCCTTCGTTTTTGGCCAGTTAGCTCAGTTGGTAGAGCAGCGGATTGAAAATCCGCGTGTCCGTGGTTCGATTCCGCGACTGGCCACCAAATTCCAAAGGGCTCTCGGTTATCCGAGGGCCCTTTTCATTTGGTCAGCGTGACAAAAACGTGGCAACGACACCACGTTTTCCCCAGTCACCTATCTCGATTTGCGAGGCCGCGTTTGCTAGATGCTCCGTTGCAAACTTGGTATAGCGTCCACCATTGACCGCGTTTTCCAGCCGCCGAGCTCCTTGAGTTCATCACAACTGGTCCCGGCCTGAGGATGCCAGGAGGCTCAGGTATGGCGCAGGTCATGAAACCGGAAGTTCTCAATTCCCGCCTTCTGTAGGGCGGCGAACTAGTCTTTGTTACTCATATTGGCCTTAATCGGCTTGCCCAGGAAGGTAGAGCAGAACTGGGGATGTTTCCCGGTCTGTGCCCGGAGTACGGCTACCGCGTCTTTGTTCAACGGTACGCCTCGCGGTGTTCCATTCTTGGTTTTGTTGAGCCAAGCGGTTTGGCGTTGCAAATCCACCCGGTTCCATTCCAAGCCGAGGATTTCCCAGCACGGCGCCCCGTTGCTAGGGAAGGACGGGAAATGGAGGTCGGCTGATGCGGGCAGGCGGCAATTAGCCGTTCCGTTTCGGGCCTGGTTTGCCACCGTTCCCGTTCCGCTTCTTCGGGGAGCAAGCGGACGTTGGGGGGGGGCGGGGACTATCGATCCATTGCCACTCGTCCCTGGCAATCACCGTTCAGATCATGTAGCTGCTAATCTGCCTCTGCGCCCAGTCGGCCTGCAGTGGGCGGTCAATGGATAGTTGGAAAGTGGTTCGGCTAGAAATAGCGGGCGCGCTCCTGAAAAGGCAATTTGATTCTGAAAGTACTAACAAGCCCTTTGGGTGAAGGGGGCCGCCACAGAACAGAGGGTGGAAGTTTGATGACAAATGCGGCTTTTAATGGGGGTGTAATTGCCCTGCTGTAATGCCGAGAGGTAAAATATCCACCATAAAGATAGCGTTCAGAGGTGGCGATGCATTGGTATCTCGTTCATGCCAAGCCCAGGCAGGAAAAGTGCGCCCTGGAAAACCTCCAGCGGCAGGGGTATCAGTGCTACCTCCCTATGCTTCCTTACGAAAAGCTTCGGCAAGGGCTGTTAACCGTGGCTGACGAGCCCCTGTTTCCCCGCTATCTATTCATTCGCTTGGGGCAAGGGGAGGGGGGCAAGAGTTGGGCGCCGATTCGTTCGACCAAGGGTGTAAGTCGTCTGGTCAGTTTCGGAATCGAGCCTGCGCGGGTGGATGATGGTTTGATAGAACTGTTGCGAACTCAGGAAGCAGTGGTTCGAGCTAAGCCGGAGCGGCTGTTTGAGTCGGGTGAGTGTGTTCGCTTGACGGCGGCTCCGTTTGCAGGCGTCGAAGGCATTTACCAAATGGCCGATGGTGAGCGTCGAGTTATGGTGCTGATCGAGATGCTGAGCAAGACCGTGGCAGTGCGGGTCGCACCGGCGAGTTTGCGCAAGGTGAATTGATATCCCCTATGTCGTCATTGCCAGCTCGGCGAGAGGTTTTTCTCGATTTAATGACGAAGTGATACAATCCTGCCGCTTTTGCAGAGTTTTTCTCGGTGATGTAGCGTTTTGCGCACCTTGTTGCTCCGGTGTATTCCCCTCTCCCCTGCTATACAAACCTACTGGCCGCGCTTGCTGATCGTGAAACGGCATGGCGGTAGCATGCGTTGATTGCATTGATTCGCGTATCCCCGCGGCGGAAATTGGTCTCTTTGCAAGAGGATGTTCGGTTCGGAGTCTTGCGATGTGCGTCGGGCGCCTCAGGTTAGTAGGCGGGTGCAGATCAAAGGGCTGAGGTTGGAGCTTGGTGCATCAATTTTGCTTTCAGGTGCTCGCGGAGAAGGGGCGGGGGGCAAGGGTTGCTCCTGAGCAAGAGTGAGCGGTGAGCTAGGCTATACTAATTTCCGCTGGCTCCAGCGGGGGAGGCGGCGAGCCGACGGCGGAGTTTCTGCATCATAAAGTGGCTAAGCATGAAATGTTTCAAGTTGAATCTTGGCCTCAAAAGCTGAAGTGAGTTCTGTGAGGGTGGGCTCGCAGTGAATATCGCCATTGCCGGAACGGGTTACGGTGGCCATTGTTTGCCCAAGAACACGAAACAACTGCTGGCAAACATATCGTTATGTGCCTCAGAACCGGGGTCATGGCATCGCCGAGGCCAACACCACTCGCAAGGACTTCGTTGTCGACGAGATTATCCGCCGCAATCCGAAGGTCGTTGGTGTCCCTCGGCTGATTATGAAGGTCGGCTCGGACAACTTTTGTGCCTCCTCCATTCAGAGCATCATTAGACGCATTAGGGCTAAAGGCTTAGAAGTCGTTGTTCATGAGCCGGTAGTCAAGGATGTCGAGTTCCTCAATTCCAGGGGCTGAACTATTTTTCAAGGAAAACTGCCCGGACATTAGAAACTCCAAAGTGGCTGACCTAGTAAGGGGGCTGCAAGACTATGGTTGCGAGGTTCTTGTACATGATCCAATCGCAGATCCGATGGAGGCGAAACGCGAGTACGGTATAGCGCTATCTTCTTGGGAAGAACTTCCGCAGGCCCTGGCTTTTGTTGCGGCCGTATCTCATCGACAATATCACGACATGCCCATTAGCGATCTGCTGACGAAACTCCTTCCGGGCTGGGTTTTCGTCAATGTTAAGTCCGCTTACTCAAATCAATCCATCGCTGAAATGGGCTTTCGTCTTTGGCGCTTGTAAACATGCATAACATTCAGCCGGTCATTCTTTGTGGAGGTTCTGGGACGCGTTTATGGCCCTTGTCGCGTGCTGGCTTCCCTAAGCAGTTCCTTTGTCTAACGGGTGATGAAAGCCTTTTTCAGCTATCAGCAAGACGCTTAGCCGGATTGGGCTCTGTAGATATTGATGTGATAGAGCCGTTGGTCGTGACCAATGAGGATCATCGCTTTCTTGCACTTGAGCAACTACGCGAAATTAATATCGAAGTCGGTGCATTATTGCTTGAGCCTATCGGCCGCAATACTGCCCCTGCCCTTACCTTGGCTGCACTTGCTGCATCGGAGGGTGGCTCCGACCCCATTCTCGTCGTTACTCCAGCTGATCAGACCGTAGCCGACACCGAGGCCTTCACTGCTGTCATGCAGACGGCCATAAACGAAGCTGGTACCGGCAGCATTGTCATTTTGGGCGTTGCGCCAGATCGTCCAGAAACTGGTTATGGATATATCCAGGTTGACCGCGAATCCAAAAACTCCGTGCTGTCGGTTCGACGTTTTGTCGAAAAGCCGGATGAACATACTGCTCAAGCCTATCTTGACCAAGGTGATTACTTCTGGAACGCCGGCATATTCGTGCTCAGGGCCTCTGTCTGGCTGGCTGCACTCGAGCAATTCCGTCCTGATATTTTTGCCGCCACACGAGCTGCTTGGCAGGATCGCAGCATCGATAGGTATGCCGCATCTGTCTTTATTCGCCCAAACAAGCCGGCCTTCGAAGATATTCCCGTTGAATCGATTGACTATGCAGTCATGGAGCAATGTCCGGGTGGCGCCTTCCCAATAAAGATGATCCCATTGGATGCCGGATGGAGCGATCTCGGTGCGTGGGATGCCGTCTGGCAAGTTATGTCCAAGGACGATGACGGTAACGCCCACGTAGGCGACGTGCTTACCAGGGACAGTCGCAATACCCTAGTACAAGCGACTAGCCGACTAGTCAGCCTAGTCGGTGTGGAGAATCTTGTTGTGGTCGAGACAGCTGATGCCGTTCTCGTTGCCAATAAGTCTCGCAGTCAGGACGTCAAGCATATTGTCAACCAACTCACGTTTAGTGGTAGGGAAGAGCACACCCTGCACCGAAAGGTACACCGCCCTTGGGGGTGGTACGACAGCATCGACGACGGGCAGCGCTTCAAGGTCAAGCGTATTCGGGTCAAGCCAAAGGCCAGTTTGAGTCTGCAAAAGCACCACCACCGTGCCGAGCATTGGGTGGTTGTCCAAGGGACTGCAGAGATAACCAATGGAAATGAGACTATTCTACTTACCGAGAACCAGTCTACTTATATCCCCCTCGGTGAAGTACACCGTCTTGCTAACCCGGGAACTATTCCGCTTGAAATTATTGAGGTGCAATCGGGGAGTTACCTTGGAGAGGACGACATCGTGCGTCTCAACGACCACTATGGCCGCAGCGAAAAATAACTAGTGGCCCCCCCAAAAAAACTTTCTCGACAAATAATCTAATCAACTTGGCTGCTTATTGAAGAACTTAAGCAAGAAATGGACTTAAGCATGACACATTGCGACTCAGCGCCCATCTCACGCTCCCCTGGCGTTGCTTTAATTACCGGCATTACAGGCCAAGACGGCGCCTATCTAGCCGAACTTCTGCTCCAAAAAGGCTACGAAGTGCATGGTCTTAAGCGCCGTACCTCGCTTTTCAACACCGATCGCATTGACCATCTGTATCAGGATCGTCATGAAAAGGATGTCCGTTTTTTTCTTCATCATGGTGACATGACTGATTCGTCGTCACTGATCCGTATCATTCAACAAATACAGCCTGACGAGATTTACAATCTTGCAGCACAGAGTCATGTCGCGGTCAGCTTTGAGGAGCCTGAATACACAGCCAATTCAGACGCCCTTGGCGTCTTGCGACTGCTCGAAGCCATCCGCATCCTAGGCTTGGAAAAGAAAACACGTTTCTATCAGGCTAGTACCTCCGAGCTTTATGGCCTCGTCCAGGAAATTCCCCAGAAGGAAAGCACACCCTTCTATCCGCGAAGCCCCTACGCGGTCGCTAAACTCTACGGCTATTGGATCGTGGTCAACTATCGTGAAGCATATGGCATGTATGCCTGCAACGGCATCTTGTTTAATCATGAATCACCGGTGCGAGGTGAAACCTTTGTAACCCGGAAGATCACTCGTGCACTCTCTCGCATTAAGCTTGGGCTGCAGGACTGTTTATACCTCGGCAACATGGACGCAAAGCGCGACTGGGGCCATGCCAAGGACTATGTCGAGATGCAGTGGCTTATGCTTCAGCAGGAAAAGCCTGAGGATTTCGTGATCGCCACTGGTGTGCAGTACAGTGTGCGTGATTTCGTCGATGCCGCTGCCAGGGAGTTGGGAATAGTGGTTCGCTGGGAAGGCTCTGGCGTAGATGAGAAAGGCTACGACGCCTCTGGTAATTGTATCGTCCAGGTCGACCCCCGATATTTCCGCCCCACTGAGGTTGAAACTCTGCTCGGCGACCCCTCCAAGGCCAAACAGAAGCTGGGCTGGACCCCGCGCACGAGTTTCCAGGAACTGGTAAGTGAGATGGTTCGGGAAGATCTAAAGAGTGCCGAACGCGACGAGTTGGTAAAGAAGCATGGCTATCCGACCTACGACTACCACGAGTGAGTATGCGTAAAGGCGATAAAATCTACGTGGCCGGCCACCGCGGCTTAGTTGGTTCGGCACTGGTGCGTAATCTGCGCACAAAGGGCTATAACAACTTGTTATTGCGCACCCACGCCGAACTCGAATTGACCGATCAGCGAGCAACAGCGGATTTTTTTGCTGAAGAAAAGCCCGACTACGTGTTTCTTGCTGCCGCGAAGGTCGGAGGAATTTTTGCAAACAACACCTATCCGGCTGATTTCCTGTATTCGAATCTTGAGATCCAATCGAATGTTATACGTGCTGCCTACGAAAATAAGGTTAAGCGGCTTGTATTTCTCGGGTCGAGTTGCATATATCCCCGCGATTGTCCTCAGCCGATCAAAGAGAAATACCTGTTAACCGGCCCTCTGGAGCCGACTAACCGACCTTATGCTCTGGCCAAGATAGCTGGTATCGAAATGTGCTGGAGCTATAACCGACAGTACGGCACGAAGTATCTGGCGGTCATGCCTACAAACCTCTACGGGCCCGGCGATAACTATCATCCCTACAACAGTCATGTGATTCCCGCCCTCCTGCGCAAGTTTCACGAAGCAAAAATGGCGGGAGCTAGGGAAGTTGTCATCTGGGGTACCGGGACTCCGCGCCGTGAATTCTTATATAGCGATGATCTGGCAGATGCCTGCGTGTATCTGATGAGTCTCGAAGACCCTGCATACGAAGGGCTGCTGGGCAGCGACGAGTCCGTCACCTGCCGCTTTGAGCCCCCGCTTGTCAATGTTGGCGTGGGTGAGGATGTCACGATCGAGCATTTGGCGGAGTTGATCAGCGGTGTCGTTGGCTACTCCGGGAAAATCGTATTCGATCCAAGCAAGCCGGACGGCACGCCACGCAAGTTGATGGATGTGTCCCTCCTTAGCGGCAATGGCTGGAAAGCCAGAACAACGCTTGCGGTCGGATTGCGACTGGCTTACCGGGATTTTCTCGAGGCAGAGAAATAGGGTGGTTTCCCCTAAGCCGCCCTTGCTTTTTGATATGTATATTTGACTGGTGCTGAAGCGCTATGGAAAACGAAGCTTATTTTGGATTGCCGCCTGACGTAGAGTTCTGCAAGAACTGCGTTATCTCCAACCAGCGGCCGAACTCAACAGTAGAGTTCGGTAGTGACAAGAACGACAAGAAATCAACTATCGCCTTTGCCGATGGCTTGTGTTCAGCCTGCGCCTTCGCGTTCGAGAAGGATACCAACATCGACTGGAAAGCGCGCGAAGAGCGGTTGATCGAACTGCTAGGGCCGTTCAAGCGCAACGACGGGCGCTATGACGTTATCGTGCCGGGTAGCGGCGGGAAGGACAGCGCCTATACAGCCCACATCCTCAAGTACAAATACGGAATGAACCCACTGACTGTGACCTGGGCACCTCATTTGTACACTGACATCGGTTGGAAAAATTTCTCGAACTGGATGCATGTTGGCGGTCTCGATAATATCCTCTACACCCCGAACGGGAAGCTGCATCGTCTGCTGACCCGCCTGGCCTTCCTGAATCTGCTGCATCCTTTCCAGCCCTTCATCATTGGCCAGCGCATCATCGGTCCGGCCATGGCGGCGCGCTACGGGGTTGAGTTGGTGATGTACGGCGAGAACCAGGCTGAGTATGGCAACAACGTCGACGACAACAAACGTCCGACCATGGACCCGGCTTTCTATTCAACGGGTGAGACTCTCGACATGAAGTTCGGCGGCGTGACCATGCGCGACATCATCGCCCAGTACGGCTTTACGCTAGGCGACTTCGCTCCCTATATCCCCCCCACGCGTGAAGTCCTGGAAAAAGCGGGTGTAGAAGTGCATTACCTTGGCTACTACCTGAAGTGGGATCCGCAGGAGTGTTACTACTATGCCGTGGAGAACACTGGATTTCAGGCTAACCCCGAGCGTACCGAAGGTACCTATTCCAAGTACAGCAGCATCGACGACCGCATCGATCCATTCCACTATTACACTACTCTCGTTAAGTTCGGCCTTGGCCGTGCCTCCTATGATGCCGCCCAAGAAATCCGCAACGGCAAAATTACGCGGGAAGAGGGAGTTAATTTGGTTAGGAAGTTCGATCAGGAGTTCCCCGCCAAGTACTTCCGTGAGTTCCTCGAATATATCGATATTACCGAAGCCGAGTTCCACGAGACGGTGGACAGATACCGCTCTCCGCACCTTTGGCATAAGGTCGACGGCGTGTGGAAACTAAGGCACGAAATTGGCTGAAAGAGGCAGACATGTCTGAATTCGAAATCCTAGGTCGCAAAATTGGCTCTGCCCATCCTCCTCTGGTGATCGCAGAAATCGGCATTAATCACGAAGGCTGCTTGGATAAGGCTGTCCGAATGGTAGACGACGCACAGAACGTCGGCTGCGAATGCGTGAAATTCCAGTACCACGTCATTGAAGATGAAATGATTCCAAATGACGTGATTCCTGGTAATGCCAAGGAGTCCATCTGGGACATCATGAAGCGCTGTGCCCTCACGCGTGACGAGGAGGCCCGACTCAAGGCCTATGTCGAGTCCAAAGGGCTGCTCTATCTGAGCACGCCGTTCTCGCGTGCTGCCGCGAACGAGCTCGAGGCTTTAGGCGTGAATTGGTACAAGATCGGTTCCGGCGAGTGTAACAACTATCCGTTGATCCGCCATGTTGCTGCCTTCGGTAAGCCTGTAGTTTTGTCCACCGGCATGAATGATATAGACAGCATCCGTCCGGCGGTTGAGATCTTCCGCGAGGCCGGAGTGCCTTTCGCCCTACTACATTGCACCTCCATGTATCCGACGCCTTATGAGAAGGTGCGCCTAGGTGCTTTAGCAGAACTGGCCGAAGCCTTCCCGGATGCTGTGCTCGGACTATCGGATCATTCGCTCGGTCCCTACACCTGTTTTGCCGCGGTGCCGTTGGGGGCCTCTATTCTGGAAAAGCATTTCACTTCCAGTTACGACTGGCCGGGGCCAGATATTTCGATCTCGGTGGACCCCGCGCAACTGTCGGAAATGGTCAAGGGAAGTCTGGCCATTCACGCGGCACTCGGCGGCTCCAAGGTGATACTGGCCGAAGAGCAGCCGACCATAGACTTCGCTTACGCCTGTGTGGTCACCACCAGGCCCGTCAAGGCGGGAGAGTTTTTCAGCGCTGACAACATCTGGGTCAAGCGCCCGGGAACCGGCGAAATTAAGGCAAAAGATTACGAAAGCCTGTTCGGTAGGCCTGCGGCTCGCGATCTGTCGGCTAATGCGCAGGTGGCGTGGAGCGACGTGCAGAGAGCCGGTAGCAGCGAATGAGCACTGTGAAGAAAAGGCTGCGGGTCCTGCATGTTGCTAGTTTTGCTGGAAACATCGGTGACTTGGCGAATCATGCTGGTGCCCGGCTACAGTTCCAGCGCCACCTTGACTATGAACTGTCATTTACCGAGCTCGAGATCCGTGAGTTCTATTGGAAGCAGCGCAGTTTCGATGATGATTTCGTGCGCTACGCTAATAGCTTTGATTTGTTACTAATCGGCGGTGGCAACTATTTCGAGCTGTGGGTGGAATCATCGGCGACTGGAACTTCCATCGATATTTCGCCACAGCGCCTTGCGGCCTTGGATGTTCCCACTGCTTTCTATTCACTTGGGGCCGATATTGGGCAGGGGTACACTGCCTCTAGCGCTGAGCGCTTCCGTTCCTTCATGTCTGAGGTGATGGCGCGAGAATCTATGTTCGTCTGCGTGCGCAATGATGGATCCTTCAGCGCCCTGGAGGAGGTGCTGGGTGCTGACGTCGCTTCACGCATTCCCGTTATGCCGGATGGTGGTTTTTTCGCCAGGGCACCCAATACGAACCGATGTTTCGATCCGTTGCGAAAGATCGTCATCAATATCGCCGGTGACATGTTGGAGCGTCGCTTCCCGGGGCAGAAGACGACCCAGCAGTTTCTCCAGGAACTCGCTGATACCTGCGCTAGCCTTCTGGAAGCGGATGACGGACTTGCCATCGAGCTTGTGCCGCACATCTGGCGGGACATGGTCCTGATTGCTCAGTTGTTGCCCTTGATTCCCGACCGACATCTTCGGCGTAGAGTGGTGGTTTCTTCCTTAACGCCGACTAGCTCCGGCTTGCCCGCATTCTTATCGTTGTATGGCAACTGCGATCTGGCCTTAGGAATGCGTTTCCACGCAAATGTTTGTCCCATCGGCATGGCGACACCGACGCTGGGGCTGCTTACCTATCCGCAAGTGGAAAAGCTGTATGCCGAACTCGATATGAAGGACCGCCTGCTTGATGTGGCGTGCTGCGACGGTGATATCATGCGGGCGCGTGTCTTGAAGGAGTTGAACGAGCTCCCACGCACTCATGCGCTCTACATTGAAGCGAACCTGAAGCTACAGCGGCAGGCGAAGAACGTATTGGACGAAATGAATGCCTGGCTGCATCCTTTTTTTTCTTGAATTGTGAAGATACTGTTCTTTACACCCCACGTCGCTCTCTGGGAGCATACAGTTCCCGAAGCGTATCTTGCCAAGGGGTTGTCAGAGCTTGGGCATGATGTGGAATATATGACTTGTGGGCGTGCCCAGTCATATTGTGCGCCAATGAGCGCCCACGGCCATAAGCCGTCCTGTTCGGCGGATAGCATACGTCCGATATGCGATGCCTGCGAGGCTGGCGTCAAGTCCTTGCACTCAAGCTACGGCTTTCCGACATTCAACCTCGCTCAGTACATTACCTCGGCAGACAGGGCTGCCTGCGAGGTGCTGGCCAAGCAGGCTTACGAGCAGAAAACGCTTTATACCCAAAGCCACGGTATTGAGGTTGGACGTCTGACGCTGTACGAATTTACCCTCGCCCACAAAAAAATGTCTACGGTACTGACAGAGTCCGAATGGGCGGAATACCGAATCTACCTACTGAATGCGCTGATTTCCCTAAGAGCTTTCGCGCGGTTCTTGGAGCAGGCGACCCCGGAAGTCATCGTCGCATTCAGTCCGCAGTACTCGAATATCAATCCCTGCATGCAGTTCGCAATCAGGCGAGGCATAAAGGCGTTTTTCATGGAGAGTGGCACAAATTTAAGCCATCGCCTGGGTACCATGCGCGTATGGGACTGGCAGAGCCACAGGCTGGTAAATCCCGCTTTAAAATACTGGGGCCGTAGCGAGCTCAATGTAGTTACCGAGGAGACCGCCCGTGCGGTTTCGGGACATTTTGAGCAATTACTTAGTGGTAAGCACTTCGCCGTTTTTTCTTCGCCTTATGCTGGCCATGGGGGCGATGTAGGTATTCGCAGTAAATGGGCAATACGTTCGGAGCAGAAAGTGCTGCTGATGACATTGAGCAGCTACGACGAGGCTTATGCGGCGTTCTTGATTGATGCCTTCCCGGAGAATAAGGTTTTCAGCAATGTGTACCGAACCCAGGCGGAATGGGTCAGGGCCACGATTGCATGGGTCAAGCAAAGACCGGATCTCTTCCTTGTAATTCGCGTGCACCCTCGCGATTTTCCGAATAAGCGTGAGCAAGCTCGTTCCGAGCAGTCCTTCATGCTCGAAGACTTGCTGGAGAATGTGCCGGAGAACGTCCACGTTAACTGGCCATGTGAGGGTATTGCCCTTTACGAGTTACTCGAAGATACCAGTGTGATTCTGACAGGTTGGTCGATAACCGCCATGGAGGGATTAATCCTCGGCATCCCCGTAGTAACCTATGATCGGCGGCTTCCGTCCTATCCGCCAGATATCATGCGCACCGGAAGCTCGGAGGACGAGTACTTGAGGAATATTGAGGCGGCGCTTGAGGCCGGTTGGAGCATGGACAATGTGGTCAACGGCTTTCGTTGGCTTGCCTACAACTTTGTAACCAGCACCGTCGTTGCGTCACGCCGATTTGGACGTCATGAGCTAGCCAACAGAGGGCTTGTCGAGCGTATCCTGTGGCGCATTCGAAAAAAGCTGCCTCGCTTAGCTCGCCCGCTTGAATTGCTGGGTTGGCGAGACGCCAAGCCAGGTGCCGAAATCATCGATGCCATGTTGAGACAGGGCTATGATTCGATTCCTGCTGTGCGCGCGCAGTCGCGAAGACCTCAAGCAGCGGATGCAGACAAGGAAATAGTGAAGCGTGAGCTACGACATCTGCATGAGCTCCTGTATTCTGGTTCGCAATTGCCTGGCGATAAGCCGGGGCTTTCCAAGAATATACGCAGCCATCTCAATATGGAGTCCAACGCGTGACCCGAAAGATTCTCTTCCTAACCGGGACCCGCGCCGATTTCGGCAAGTTGAAGCCGCTGATTCAGTCGGTGGATGCCGCCGAGGCCTTTGAGGCAGCGATCTTCATCACCGGTATGCATACATTGTCGCGTTATGGATATACTCTTGACGAGGTATATCACGCCTTGCCTGAACATCGTTTGCGCGACGGCACCCGCAGCGTCTATGTTTACCACAACCAGGTTGTCGGTGAGCCCATGGAACGCGTTCTGGCTTCCACAATCGAAGGCCTGTCGCGGTATCTGACCGAGTTCCGGCCTGATCTCATTGTGGTGCACGGGGATCGCGTCGAGGCACTCGCGGGCGCCATCGTTGGGGCTCTGCGTAACATTTTGGTCGCTCATGTTGAGGGTGGCGAAGTCTCGGGCACGGTGGACGAATTAATCCGACATGCGGTGACCAAGATGTCCCATATTCATTTTGTCGCCAACGAAGAGGCTTCGCGGCGACTGTTGCAACTGGGGGAGCGGCCAGAAACCATACACATCATCGGCTCACCCGATATCGACCTGATGATGTCGTCGTCGCTGCCGGATATCGCCGAGGTAAAACGTTACTATGACATTCCCTTCCCCGATTATGGGGTGACCATCTTTCATCCTGTTACCACTGACCTTGCCGATACCGAGCGCTCAGCTCAAGCCATTGCTGACGCTATTCTCGAAAGCGAACGAGAGCATGTGGTGATTTTCCCGAATAACGATGAAGGATGCGAATTGATCTTCAGCGCCTGGAAGCGTCTGGAGAATAACCGGCGCATTAAGCTGCTGCCCTCGATGCGGGTTGAGTATTTTCTTGTTATGCTGCGCAATGCGCGCTACCTGCTGGGTAATTCCAGTGCCGGAATTCGTGAATGCCCAGTTTTCGGCGTGCCGGCCATCAATGTGTCCACTCGCCAGACCGGCCGCGCCAATTCACCCTGCATCGTCAATGTGGAAGGCGAACGTGGGCAAATTCTTGAGGCGATTGGCACTATCTGGCGCAATCTGGAGCGGCATGCGCCAGACTTGGCCTTCGGCGCAGGCAACAGCGCCCAGCTTTTCCTTGAGGCGATGGGCAAGGAAAGTTTTTGGCAGGTGTCCACCCAGAAGCTCTTCAATGATATCTGAGTCATGCAAAGACTGATCGCTCGGTTGGATATCAAGAACGGCGTCGTCATTAAGGGCATACACCTAGAAGGTCAGCGTCGCATCGGCGATCCCGTTGAGCTAGCGTGTAAGTATTACGCGGAGGCGGTGGATGAGATCCTGATGATGGACTCGGTGGCGAGCCTATACGGCCGCAGCAATCTGTTCCATACAGTTTCTGCGGCCTGCAAGACCGTCTTCGTGCCCATCACTATGGGTGGGGGCGTACGCGCCGTTGAGGATGTGGAGCAGGCGCTCGCCGCCGGTGCCGACAAGGTGGCAGTGAATAGTGCGCTGGTGCGAAATCCTCGCCTTGCTGAACAGATCGCTGCTGTCTATGGCAGCCAATGCCTGGTTGGCTCTATCGAAGCCAAGCGCAAAGGCCAGGGCTGGGAAGCTTATATCAGCAACGGCCGTGAACCGACCGGCCGTGATGTGGTCGAGTGGGCTAAGGAACTAGAACAGCGCGGCGCTGGAGAACTATTGGTGACCTCAGTGGACCAGGAGGGTACGCAGCGCGGTTTTGACCTTGAGTTGTGTGCGGCGGTCGAGGCTGCGGTACGTATACCGGTTGTGGCTTCGGGCGGTGCCGGAAAGCTCGAGCATCTGCGGCAGCTCGATGCGTACACCCAGTTACAGGGGGTGGCTATTGCTTCTCTTCTCCACTATGAGAAGGCCAGCGTTGCAGAGCTCAAGTCGGTCTTGCCCAACACGGTAAGTCGTAGGAGCGGCCGATGATTGCCGTCGTCGACTACGGTATAGGCAATGTACGTAGCGTGTTAAACGCGCTCGAATACATCGGCGCCGAGGCGGAGCTGACGCGTGATCCCGGGCTTTTGAGTAAGTCCGACGGCTTGGTGCTGCCGGGTGTAGGCGCCTTCGGCGAAGGCATGCGCCGCCTTGATATGTATCAGTTGCGCGAACCCCTGATGGCAATGGCGCAGGCGGGTAAGCCACTGCTCGGCATCTGCCTGGGCTTTCAGATGTTGATGCGTTCGAGTACGGAGCAGGGGCGGCACGAAGGCTTGGCACTGATTGAATACGATGTTGTGAAGCTACCGGTCGAGGCGCGTCTCCCACATATCGGGTGGTCGCGCGTGACCGGCTCAGCTGATGCGTCGCCTCCCAGACTGCTCCAAGGTGTAGAGGACGAGTTCTTCTATTTCGTCCATAGCTATGGAGTGGTGAACCCCCAGCCACCGATCGTGGCTGGACTCGCCACCTACGCCGCTTGCCAGATCGCCGCCCTGGTGGAGGTCGGCAATGTGTTTGGAACGCAGTTCCATCCCGAGAAGAGTGGAGATGCCGGCCTACATATGTTGCGGAATTTTCGGGACCTGTGCCAATGAACGATAAGTACTTGGCCATCGTGACCGCCCGCGCCGGAAGCAAACGCCTGCCCGACAAGAATATACGTGAGTTGTGTGGGAAGCCGCTCTTTGTCTGGTCCGTGACGGCTGGGGCCGAGTGTCCCGACGTTGGCGCAACAGTGGTGACAACAGATTCCCGCCAATACCAGGATTTGGCGCGTGCGGCCGGCGCCGAGTGCCCGCGTCTCCGGCCGACCGAGCTGGCCAGCGATACCGCGTCCAGCTTTGATGTGGTTAAGGACGTCCTTGATCACTACGGAAGTGGATTGGCCGCGTATAGAAACTTTGTCCTGCTACAGCCGACTTCACCGTTGCGGACCGCGAATGATGTCGCCGCTGCGATCGCTTTGCACAGGAACAGTGGCGCTCCGGCCGTTGTGTCTGTTTGCGAAGCCGAGTGTCCGCCTGCTTGGATCGGGCAGATTGGCGATGACCTGACAATGGACGATTTCATACGTCCTGAATACAAAGGAGTGAGAAGCCAGGATCTTGGCCATTGGTACCGCCTTAATGGCGCCATCTACATTGTCAATATTGAGGTTTTCCTCGCCGAGCGGACTTTCACGCCGAAGGGCACTATTGCGTACGTTATGCCTAGGGAAAGATCCATAGATGTCGATACTGCACTCGATTTCCGGGTGGCTGAGGCGCTGATGCGTCAAGCCAGGACTTGACGAGGTGCAGATGAGTGAGGGCGAGAAATTCGAGTACCTGGGGGCGATTCGCGGTGTCGCCGCCTTCGTTGTGTTCCTCGCCCACATCGTTCAGGTTTTCTGGTTGCGCGTTTGGGGTCTCGGATCTTGGCAGCATAGCATTTCCTCGGATGCCAGCTACTATTCCGTCATTGTGTTCTTCATCCTGAGCGGCTTCCTCATCACGCATTCGATCGAGGTCAATGCCGCGCGAAACGGCATACTTAACCTGACTGAGTTCTTCGTGGCCCGGTTCTCGCGTCTCTATCCTCCGTTTCTGTTTTCGATTGCCATTTCGCTTCTTGTGTACGCATGCCTCGAGCTGTTTAAGTTGCCTGGCCGGACCTCGCCAATGATCCTGCCCGGCGATGTCTACACTGCGCGGGAGATTGTGCAGCTTCCTCTCAGGGAGTTACTGTCGGCCTTGTTAATGCGCGACGGACTGGCGGAAATAAACGGCCCGCTCTGGAGTCTGTACATGGAGGCTAAGCTCTACGTTTTATTTGCGTGCGGCTATGCCTTGTGGCAAGGACGCCGCCGTGCATTTGTTATGGTTTTGCTTGCTATCACATGCTACTACACCATGCGAGCCGGGTGGCGTTACAACTCCGAGTTCATGCGGTATGCGGCTATTTGGCTATTGGGTTCCTGTGCCTACTATCTTCGCATCCCCTTGAAGCAGGCTTTGCGGAAGCGCTCGCTTGCGTGCGGTGTATGCCTGGCGGCCCTACTTGCCGCCGTTGATCTGGCTGCAGCGCATTTCGAGCTTACTCCTTTGCGGGGGGGCGGTCGCCCTGTATGGATTGATGTCCTCATTTCTGCCGGCATCGCTGCATTCCTCTTTGGCCTCCGCCCTAGGCTAGGCTTCGGCGACAAAATAGCGGACTACTCATATAGTCTCTACGCAATGCACTTTCCCGTACTGCTGTTGGCCCAGGCTCTACTTGTTGCCAGTGGCTGCACATCGCTTGCGGGGGCAGCCCTAGCCAGCGCTTGTGGCGGAGTTGCCGCCATTGTCCTGGCCCAGGTGGGAGGGCGGCTGGAGGCGGCTAAGCCCCGGATACAGCGCCAGGTACTTTCCCTATGGCAATTCGTTTTCGACAAGACGCTTGCCTCCTTTCCGAACATGCGATAGCTAGAAACGTGTCCAACTCAATGAATCCATCTACACCAATTGGACGCATCCGTCGTCTAGTTGCATTCTTTCAGCAAGTGCTTGGCGTCGGTCGCATCATTCTGATGTTGTTTTCCAGTCTGCTTATTACCGTGATCGAGTTAGCGGGTCTGGCACTAATATTCCCCTTCCTCAAACTAGCCACGGACCCCGCTTTCTATCAGGGGGCCCTTGAAAAACTCGAAGACCTAGGCATGTCGGGCGCAGACATCCCCCACAAGACCGCCGTGGTGGTGGCGGGTCTCTGCCTTACAGCCGTTTATGTATTGAAGGGATTTTTACATGTCAAGTTGGTCGCTTACCAAGCGAGGATCGCTTCGGATATCACTAAGCGTACGAGTGGAGATCTGATTCAGCAGGCTTTGTATTCGCGGTTCCAGCTGTTCCAAGACCATGGCGCCGTCAAGATCGCCGGCATTTCCTACTCGAATACTACGCATGCGACGATGTTGTTCCAGGCCCTGATGTCGGCTGCTAACGAGTTGGTGCTGCTGAGTCTATTGTTTATCGCGATTACCGTAGCTACTCCGTGGCTGAGCGTACTGATTCTCCTCACGCTCTTCGTGCTTGCGGTTGGCTTCTTTCTGCCACTCTCCAAACGAGCTGCTCGAATTGGACGAGAGACTCAGGCTACCGATCTTGCGCGGCATCGTTTCGTATTCACGATGGCCAACGCAATTCGCGATATAAAGATCATGGGTTTGGAGCTTACCTTTAGCAACCGTAACCGCACCATCGCTGATCGCCATGCGGATCTGACGGCAAACTATGTGTCGGTGTCCGCGACCCAGAGGATTGCTGTTGAAGCGATCATGGTTTCTGCGATCGTCGGTGCCTGCATTTGGATAAGTCTTTCTGGGCAGGATCTGGTTGCCCAGGCGCCCTTTCTTGTGACGATGGGGCTAGTGGCAGTGCGTGCGGCGCCTGCATTTTCCCGGCTGGCCGGTGCATATAGTGGTTTCCGGTATTCGTTACCTTTTGTCGAGGGGTTGCTGGACATGCGCGCAGCCATCGGGAGCTATGTTCAGCCGCGCCATAATGACGAAGTTGATTTCAGGGGGGCGTATGTGGCACGGAATTTGGGATTCAGTTACCGCGACACTGTCGTCCTGAACGATGTCTCAATCGAAATTCCGGAGGGTGGAGTGACTGCCGTAGTTGGCGGCTCTGGCGCTGGCAAGTCAACACTGCTGGACCTGCTGGCTGGACTGCAACCTGCGGCGAACGGAAGGTTCAGCATGGGTGAAAGGGTGTTCGATCCTTTCGGCAATACTGATTTTGCAGGGAAAATCGGCTATGTGCCGCAGCAGATCGCTTTGTTGGACTCCACGCTTGCATACAATATTTCACTGGAGGATCAGCCCGATTCTCAACGTTTGAGCCGGGCTATAGAACAGGCAAATCTGTCTTCGTTTATAAGTTCTCTCTCGGATGGCATTGATACGGTATTGGGCGAGGGGGGGCAAGGGGTCTCCGGGGGGCAGCGACAGCGAATTGGTATCGCGCGCGCTTTGTATCGACAGCCTGCATTGCTGATCCTAGATGAGGCTACGAGTGCTCTTGACCCAGACACCGCAGCGGCGGTGATGGCCGAGTTGATGCGCTTGCGTGGTGAAACGACGATTTTGATCGTGACGCACAATCTGGCAGCCGTTACCCACGCAGATCGTGTATACCGTCTCGATGACGGAAAGCTATTTCTGGATGCCACTTTACCTATTGCTTCCGAGTCACTACTTCAAGAGGTCTCCCGTTGAAGGCATTTCTAAGATCGAATCTCGGCTGGTTGCCCCGTTTTTTGATCCGAGCAGTAGATCCTTGGGCTCGTCTTTCCTACTCCCAGGAGGGCGAGGATATGCTTTTGGAACGGCTGCTCGCTAACCAAAAAATAGGTTTTTATGTGGACGTTGGTGCACATCACCCCAAGCGCTTTTCTAATACCTATTACTTCCATATGCGCGGCTGGCGGGGCATCAATATCGACCCGAATCCTGTGGCCTATGATCTGTTTATGAAGATGCGGAGCCAGGATATCAATCTACAGCTGGGCATAGCCGATCACACCGGTGAGTTGTTGTACTTCGAGTTTGAAGACCCCGCCTTAAATACGTTTGACGAGTCATTGATGCATGAGCGCGAGCGTAATACGCCTTACAAGTGCATTGGGACCCAGTGTGTCCGGGTGGAGCCTTTAGCAAAGGTGCTTGAGAAACATTTGGTCAGCGGACAAGAGATTGACTTTTTGACAGTGGATGTGGAAGGACTGGATCTGAAAGTGTTGCGATCCAACGATTGGATTAAGTTCAGACCCAAGTACGTTCTTGTGGAATCACTTGCGACATGTTTAGACGATGTATGCAAAGGCGAGTTATATAAATTCATGACCAGCCAAGGCTACGGTTTTTTTGCCAGAACCGTGAATACGATGTTCTTTCTAGATAACACAGACAAATCTAATGTCGTATAGGTCAGCTGGCAAGGGCGTTGGTGCCAATATAGAGATTCATGCGCCCGTTGCGCTATTCGTATATAACCGCCCTTGGCATACCCAGAAAACGGTAGAAGCACTGCAGCGGAATGATGGTGCTGGCGACACTGACCTAGTGATTTATTCCGATGCGCCTGCAAAGCCGGAAGCCTGCGAGTCGGTACAGAACGTACGTAGTTATGTTGAATCGATCCGTGGATTTCGGTCCGTTCGGATAATTCTGAGGGAAGAAAACTGGGGGCTCGCACGTTCCGTTGTAGATGGAGTCACTCGTCTATGCAATGAGTATGGGAAAGTCATTGTGCTGGAAGATGACTTGGTGACCTCACCATGGTTCCTGAAGTATATGAACGATGCGCTGATACGCTATCAAAACGACGAAAGAGTCATTAGCGTTCATGGGTTTATGTTTCCGGTAAAAGAGGTTTTGCCAGAAACGTTTTTTCTGGTGGATCCGGGGTGCTGGGGGTGGGCCACTTGGGCTCGGGGC
>NZ_JBXAST010000055.1:0-20975 GCF_058809645.1 Azospira sp. MPR-E4
AAGCACGGCCACAAGAAGGTGGAGAAGAAGGCCGAGCAGGCCGGCGAGAAGGCTGAAAAGGCCGAGGCCGCCAAGCCTGAAGTGAAGCCTGCCGAACCCGCCAAGAAGTAAGCGCTGGGCTGCCCCGGGGCAGCCGCGAATGGCCCGTTGCACGAGGGCGCCCGATCCTGCGATCCGGCGCCCTTTTCTTTTGTCCGCCCGCCATCGCGATGACGACATCAATGTAAAAATGGGTACGACTTTGTAATAATGACGCCTGCGCTTGGCCGGGCCACGGCAACCATGGGCCCCGTCTGTCGCCGGCCGCGGCCCCATTCCAACACAACCAGCAGGGGCTGGCGGCATCGCCTGTATGTAGCCTCCCGCATTGCCCGAGGCCGACTACACAAGAACCGAGCAGTACCAATAACGGGCACCCGGGGGCCGAATGACATCGCAGCTGTCGCGCCGCGCGAGAATCTGGATCTATTCGATCAGGGACGCCTTCGTCTCCCTGATTCCCCTGACCCTGTTCGGAGTGCTGGCGGTGCTGGCGCGCAACTTTCCCCTGCCCGCCTTCCAGCAATTCCTGCTGGGCGGAAGCGGCCAGGCCTTCTCCGGCATCCTCGACCTCATCATCGGCGGCACCCACGGCGTCTTCGGCCTCTCCCTGGCGGTCGTGGTGGCCATCCACCTGCGCCAGCGTCTGCCTGTCGGCCAGCCGTTGGACGACGGGCCGTCGATCATGGCGGTGGGCCTGTCGAGCCTGATCAATTTCATGCTCGCCACCCTGGCCATCTTCCAGCACCACGGCGGCCTCGGCTACGACCTGATGCTGGTGGGCATCGGCGTCGGCCTCTTCTCCGCCGAGTTCATGCGCTGGGCCGCCCGCCGCTCCTGGCTGACCCTCATCAGCGTCACCCGGGATGCGGACCTGGCGGTGCACAATGCCCTGCGCCTGAGCGTGCCGACCGCCGTGTCCGGCCTGATCGTGCTGGCCGTGGCCAGCTTCCTGGCCGCCCTGCCGACACCCCAGGCCCTCTTCGACGGCGTCGCCGCAGGCGCCCGGGAGAGCGCCCACGGCCACTATCTGGCCATCACCTTCGTCACCCTGGTGAACCAGCTGTTCTGGTTCGTCGGCATCCACGGCGGCCACATCCTGGACACCTTCGGCCTCGATCTCTTCGTCGCCGTGCCGAACCTGCCCGGCGGCTACCTGGTGAATCGCTCCCTCTTCGACGCCTTTGTCCTGATGGGCGGGTCGGGCGCCACCCTGGGCCTGCTGGTGGCCATCTACCTGCAGTCGCGCAGCGGCTCCCTGCTCAAGGTGGCCCGGGTGGCGACCCTGCCGGCCATGTTCAACATCAATGAAATGGTGCTGTTCGGCCTGCCCGTGGTGCTGTCGCCCCTCTACCTGCTGCCCTTCGTCGTGACGCCGGTGCTGCTGGCCCTGCTGGCCGTGGCCGCCGTCAGTTCCGGCTGGCTGCAGCTGCTGCCGGTCAGCATTCCGTGGACCACTCCGCCCTTCCTCTCCGGCTGGCTGCTGACCGGTTCCATCAAGGGCGTATTGCTGCAGGCGCTGGGGCTGCTGCTCAGCATCGGCATTTACTGGCCCTTCGTGCGGCGGGCGGAGGCCCGGCGCCTGGCGCGGGAAGACCGGCTCTTCCGGCGGGCGGCGGAAGTGGTGCTGGGCAACCGGCCGAGCAAGACATCCACCATCCTGCGCCTGGACGAAGTGGGCAGCATCAGCCGGCGGGTGCTGGGCCTGCTGCGGGAGGATGTGCGCCATGGCCGGCTGTTGCTGCACTATCAGCCCAAGCATGACTGCCGGGACCGCCTGCTCGGCTTCGAGGCCCTGGTGCGCTGGCCCCAGGCGCCCCACCCCTCCGTCTCCCCGGCCATGGCGGTGATCCTGGCGGAGGAGGGGCGGCTGATCAACGAACTGGGCCTCTGGGTCTTCCGCCAGGCCCTGGCCTTCAAGGCGCGTCTCAACCAGAGCGGCTTTGCCGGCTTGAGCCTGGCCATCAATGTGTCGCCCCTGCAGTTGGCCCACGGCGATTTCGCGGAGCGCATCGCCCGCCTCATGGCCGAGACGCCGGTGCAGCCGGCGGAGATTGAAATCGAAATCACCGAATCCCAGGTCATGCCCGACGACCCGGTGATCGACAGCAACATCCAGGCCCTGGGGCGCATGGGCTTCAAGCTGGCCATGGACGACTTCGGCATGGGCCACACTTCCCTGCTGCACCTGCGGCGCTTCACCATCGACGTCATCAAGATCGACGGTTCCCTGACCCGGGATGTGTTGCACAGCGCCACCAATGGCGACATCATCCGGGCCATCGCGGCCCTGGGCCAGGCGCGGGACATCGCCATCGTCGCCGAATTCGTCGAGACGGCGGCGCAGAAGCAGGCCCTGGCCAATCTGGGCTGCCATGTCTTCCAGGGCTATTACTACAGCCCGCCCCTGGCGGAGGCGGATTGCCTGGCCTATTGCCGGCGGCAGCCGGACGAGGCGGAGGTCGGCGCCGCCTGAGTCGGGGAGGGAAATAGGGACGGATGACGCAGGGCTTGCCGGCCTAGGCCGGCAAGCCCTTATTCCATCTTGTCGGCGAAGCTCAGGGCTTCCAGCTGGGCCTTGTTGATCTGGGCGGCGGAGAGGCCCAGCAGGCCGGCCTGCTGGATCAGGCGGCTGCCGTCGCCGTCCTCGCAGGCCAGGGCGATGTCGAGGAAGGGGCCGTAGAGGCCGCCGCGGCCGAGCAGGGCCTCGCTGATGGGTTCGGGCAGGTGCATGGCTTCCAGCACCTGCTCCATGGGCACGCCCAGCATGTGGTCGAGCAGGGAGAAGGCGCCGGTGATGAACAGGTTGTCGTACTCGGACTTGTCCACCACGCCGTGGCCCAGGGCCTCCATGAGGCGGGCCCGGGTCAGGGCGGTGTGCATCAGGGCCGGGGCCATGGGGTCCTTGGAGGCGGTCACCAGCAGCAGGGAGAGCCACTTGTTGAGCTTCTCGTAGCCGAGGATGGTGACGGCGTGCTTGAAGGACTGGATCTCGCAGGAGAGGCCGAAGCCCACCGAGTTGATGTAGCGCAGCAGCTTGTAGGAGAGGGCCACGTCCTGCTTCAGGGCCGCTTCAATCTTGCCCGTGTCCTCGTT
Source organism: Azospira sp. MPR-E4 (assembly GCF_058809645.1). Taxonomy (NCBI): domain Bacteria; kingdom Pseudomonadati; phylum Pseudomonadota; class Betaproteobacteria; order Rhodocyclales; family Rhodocyclaceae; genus Azospira; species Azospira sp. MPR-E4. The sequence goes on from NZ_JBXAST010000055.1 coordinate 3,136, forward strand.
GTTGCGCACCAGGTTGAGCACCCGCACGATGTGGGCATGGCTGGGGTTGAGGGTCTTGCCGGCCGGCGCCGTCAGGTTCTTGAAGAACCAGCCGGCAGCGGCGGAGACGCCCGCATCCATGCAGGCCTGGAATTCCTGCGGAGTATCGGCGTTGAAGGCGACGGGAATGCCCACCTGCTGGGTCTTGGCCACCAGGGCAGCCATCTGGGCCGGGGTATAGGCATCCACGTCAAAACCGATGAAGCGGAAGTGCAGGCCGCTGGCCAGGGCTTCACCGGCATCCTCGCCGAAATCCAGACAGAGGGAAGGATTGCGGTTCTTCAACTCGCCCAGGAGGGTGCCGTCGCCGGTGGTGAGGGCGAAGGGATGGACCTCCAAAGTGGCGTTGGCGGGGATTTCCCAGTTCAGCAGTTCCGGCGAGAGGGGCGCGCCGCTGCTGACGAAGACCGACTTCTCCCCCTGGGGCCAGACGTCGGCCAGGGCGCCCAGTCCTTCGGCGGCGGCCGGCATGGGATCCACCCCGGCCGGGAAGGAAAGACGCAGCCGGGTGGCGATGATCTTGCTCTGGCGGTTGACCAGGGGCTGGCGGGTGATGAAGACCTCGGCGGGCATGACGCCTCCTGGGGCTGGAAATCAGGATGAGAAAGTGAAGGAATCGGCGAAGAACTCGGCCTCGGGCAGGCCGCAGCGGCCGGTGAAGTCCCGCTTGGCCGCCTCCACCATGACCGGGGCGCCGCAGACGTACACCTGGTGGCCGGAAAGGTCCGGGAAGTCCTGCATCACGGCCTCGTGCACCAGGCCGGTACGGCCGTTCCAGCCGTCCGTGGCGGCCGGCTCGGAAAGCACCGGCACATAGGTGATGTGGCTGTGTTCGGCGGCCCAGCGGGCGGGCAGCTCGTCCATGTAGAGGCCGGCCTTGTTGCGGTTGCCCCAGTAGATGACCATGGGCCGCTTGCTCTGGGTGTACAGGGCGTGCTCGACGATGGCCTTGATGGGGGCGAAGCCGGTGCCGCCGGCCAGCAGGATCATGGGCTTGTCCGAATCCTCGCGCAGGAAGAAGCTGCCGTGGGGACCGTTGAGGCGCAGGATGTCCCGCTCCTTCATGCCGTTGAAGACGTGTTCGGTGAACAGGCCGCCGGGCACCAGGCGGATGTGCAGCTGCAGGAAGGCATCGTCGTGGGGCGCATTGGCCAGGGAGAAGCTGCGCCGCTTGCCGTCCTTGAGCAGGATGTCCACGTACTGGCCGGTGAGGAACTGGAAGCGCTCGGTGGCGGGCAGGCGCAGGTGCAGCACCATGACGTCGGCGGCCACCTTCTCCATCTTTTCGACGCGGGAGGGCAGGGTCTTCACCGGGATGTCGCTGGCGGAACGCACTTCCCGGCATTCCAGGGTCAGGTCGGTCTTGGCCTTGGCGCAGCAGAAGAGGGTCAGGCCGGCGGCCTTGTCGGCCTCGGTGAGGGCGTGGGGCTGGGACTTGCCGTGGTCCACCTCGCCGCACAGCACCTTGCCCTTGCAGGCGCCGCAGGCGCCGTCGCGGCAGCCGTAGGGCATGGTCAGGCCCTGGCGCAGGGCGGCTTCCAGAATGGTCTCGTCGGATTCGGCCGCGAAATGGTGCTGGCCGGGTTCGATGGTGACGGAAAAGCTCATGGTTCCCCTTTTTCGACTTCCAAAGGCACCGAACCGGCTAAAATGCCGCGGTGCAAAGATTATTGATTGTCGGTTGCGGCGATGTGGCCTGGCGCGCCCTGCCCCAACTCCTCCGGCGCTATCGCGTTTTCGCCCTGTTGCGGGACCCGGCCCAGCACCAGCGCTGGCGGCAGGCCGGCGCCGTGCCGCTGGCTGGCGACCTGGACCGGCCGTCCACCCTGGGGCGCCTGGCCGGCGTGTTCGATCAGGTCCTGCACCTGGCTCCTCCGCCCGACCGGGGCCTGCGGGATACCCGCACGCGGCACTTGCTGGCCGCTCTGGGCAAGGCGGCAGGCGGAAATAAGTCACGGAAAAGTCTACCACAGGCCCTCACCTATATCAGTACGACAGGGGTATATGGGGACCGGGCCGGGGCCGCCACCGACGAAACCGCCCCGCCGCGCCCCCGCAGCCCCCGGGGCCAGCGGCGCCTGGACGCCGAACAGGCCCTGCGCCGCTGGGGCCGCGACAACGGGGTGCGGGTCAGCATCCTGCGCGCCCCCGGCATCTACGCCGCCGACCGCCTGCCCCTGGCGCGGCTGCAGGCGGGCACCCCGGCCCTGGTGGAGGCCGACGACGTGTTCACCAACCATATCCACGCCGCCGACCTGGCCGGTCTGGCGGCGGCAGCCCTGGTGCGGGGTCGGGCCAACCGCTGCTACAACGCCAGCGACGATTCCTGCCTGAAGATGGGCGAGTATTTCGACCGGGTGGCGGATGCCTTCGGCCTGCCCCGGCCGGCGCGCCTGAGCCGGGCCGAGGCGGCTGCCGTACTGTCGCCCCTGCAGCTGTCCTTCATGAGCGAGTCCCGGCGCCTGGCCAACCGGCGCCTGAAGGAAGAACTGCGCTACCACCTGCTTTACCCCCACGTGGATGACGGCATTGCCGCCGCCCTCTCGGAGAAAACCCCATGCTGATCCTCAAGGCCCTGCACATCATTCTCGTCGCCAGCTGGTTCGCCGGCCTCTTCTACCTGCCGCGCATCTTCGTCAATCTGGCCATGGTGCCGGCGGACAGCACGGCGGAGCGGGAGCGCCTGCTGCTCATGGCGCGCAAGCTGTTCCGCTTCATGACCCCCCTGGGCGTGCTGGCCCTGGTCTTCGGCACCTGGCTGTGGCTCGGCTACGGCTTTGCCGGCGGCTGGCTCCACGCCAAGCTGACCCTGGTGCTGGTGCTGATCGGCTACCACGCCTATTGCGGCACCCTGCTCAAGCAGTTCGCCGCCGGTACCAACCGGCGCAGCCACGTCTGGTTCCGCTGGTTCAACGAGCTGCCGGTGCTGATCCTCTTCGTCGTGGTCTTCCTGGTCGTCCTCAAACCCTTCTGAAAGCTGCTTCCATGTTCAAACTCTTCGCAACCTGTCCCCGGGGTCTGGAAGCCCTGCTGGCGGAAGACCTCACCGCCGCCGGCGCCAGCGACATCCGCATCGTCGCCAGCGGCGTCGCCTGCCGCGGCACCTGGGAGACGGTGTACCGCACCAACCTCAACTCCCGCATCGCCACCCGGCTCATGCTGCAGCTCTCCTTCGGCAAGTACCTGAAGGAGGAGGACATCTACAAGCAGGCGAGCAAGATCGACTGGCCCCGCCATTTCGACGTCAGCCGCACCATCCGGGTGTACGTCACCGCCATCAAGTCGCCCCTGAAGAGCCTGGAGTTCATCACCCTGCGCATCAAGGACGCGGTCTGCGACGTCTTCCGCGACCAGTGCGGCGAGCGCCCCAGCGTCGATACCCGGGAACCGGAAGTGCGCATCCACGCCTTCCTCACCGCCGAGGACTGCACCCTGTACCTGGACACCACCGGCGCCCCCCTCTACCAGCGGGGCTACCGGCAGAAGACGGTGGAGGCACCGCTGAAGGAGAACCTGGCCGCCGGCATCCTGCGTCTGGCCGGCTGGCAGCCGGGCACCGTGCTGCTGGACCCCATGTGCGGCAGCGGCACTTTCCTCCTGGAGGCGGCCCAGCAGGTCTGCAACATCGCTCCCGGCGCCCGCCGCAGCTTCGCCTTCGAGAACCTCAAGGGCTTCGACGCCCAGCTGTGGCAGCGTCTCAAGAACGCCGCCGTGCAGGGCGAGCGCAGGCCCGCCGGCAAGCCGACCCTGTTCGGCCGCGACGTGTCCCCCAGCGCCTACCGCTCGGCCCTGGCCAACCTGGACCGGGCCGGCCTGCTGCCGGCCGTCGATCTGGCCGTGGGCGACATCCTGGAGACGGCGCCGCCGCCCGAAGCCGGCCTCATGATCTGCAACCCGCCCTACGGCGAGCGGCTGGAGGAGCTGGACAACCTGCTGGCCTTCTATCCCCAGCTGGGCACCGCCCTCAAGCAGAAGTACGCCGGCTGGACCTGCTACTTCCTCACCGCCGACCCGGCCCTGCCCAAGGGCGTCGGCCTCAAGCCGGGCAAGAAGACGCCCCTCTACAACGGGGCCCTGGAATGCCGCCTGTACCAGTTCAAGATGGTGGCCGGCTTCAACCGGCGCAAGAAGCCGGGCGAGGAGGAGTCCGGGGAGTAAGCATTGCGCTGCGCCGCCACGGTGGGCGCAGGCAATAAAAAACGGCGGAGATTTCCGCCGTTTTTCTTTGGGGCTGCGCCCGTATCAGACGATGTCCAGGTGGCCGATGCCGGCTGCCAGGTCCCGGTCCTTCGATTCCTTGCCGTGCAGCTTGATCTGCAGGCGCAGGTCGTTCACCGAGTCGGCGTTGCGCAGGGCGTCCTCGTAGCTGATGCGGCCGGCCTCGTAGAGGTCGAAGAGGGACTGGTCGAAGGTCTGCATGCCCAGCTCCCGGGACTTCTTCATGATCTCCTTGATCTCGGTGACCTCGCCCTTGAAGATCAGGTCGGAGATCAGGGGCGAGTTGAGCATGACCTCGATGGCCGCCGCCCGGCCCTTGCCGTCCTTGAGAGGGATGAGGCGCTGGGAGACGATGCCGCGCAGGTTGAGGGAGAGGTCCATCAGCAGCTGCTGGCGCCGCTCTTCCGGGAAGAAGTTGATGATCCGGTCGAGGGCCTGGTTGGTGGAGTTGGCGTGCAGGGTGCCCATGGCCAGGTGGCCGGTCTCGGCGAAGGCCACGGCGTGCTCCATGGTCTCCCGGTCGCGGATTTCGCCGATCAGGATCACGTCCGGCGCCTGGCGCAGGGTGTTCTTCAGGGCCATTTCCCAGGAGTCCGTATCGACGCCCACCTCGCGCTGGGTGACGATGCAGTTCTTGTGCTCATGCACGTACTCCACCGGGTCCTCGATGGTGATGATGTGGCCGTAGGAGTTTTCGTTGCGGTAGCCGATCATGGCCGCCAGGGAGGTGGACTTGCCGGAGCCGGTGCCGCCGACGAACAGCACCAGGCCCCGTTTGGTCATGGCCACGTCCTTCAGCACCGGCGGCAGGCCCAGGTCTTCGAAACGGGGAATGGTGGTGTTGATGGTGCGGCAGATGACGCCGATGCGGCCTTGCTGGACGAAGGCATTGACCCGGAAGCGGCCGATGCCGGCGGGGGAGATGGCGAAGTTGCACTCCTTGGTGGATTCGAATTCCGCCGCCTGCCGGTCGTTCATGATGGAGCGGGCCAGTTCCGCCGTGTGCTGGGGCGTCAGGGCCTGGTTGGAGACCGGGGTCATCTTGCCGTCCACCTTGATGGCGGGGGGGAAGCCGGCGGTGATGAAAAGGTCCGAGCCCTTCTTCTGCACCATGAGGCGCAGCAGGTCCTGGATGAATTTGAGTGCCTGATCTCTTTCCATAATTCTTCCCCGGCGCCTAGCCGCCGAACATGTCCTTGTTGACCGCCTTGGTGCGGGCTTCCGCCGGCGAAATGACGTTGCGCCGCACCAGGTCGGTGAGGTTCTGGTCCAGGGTCTGCATGCCGAACTGCTGGCCGGTCTGGATGGCCGAATACATCTGGGCGATCTTGGCTTCCCGGATCAGGTTGCGGATGGCCGGGGTGCCGATCATGATCTCGTGGGCTGCCACCCGGCCATTGCCGTCCTTGGTCTTCAGCAGGGTCTGGGAAATGACGGCGCGCAGGGATTCGGAGAGCATGGCCCGGATCATTTCCTTCTCCGCCGCGGGGAAGACGTCGATGATCCGGTCCACCGTCTTGGCGGCGGAGGAGGTGTGCAGGGTGCCGAACACCAGGTGGCCCGTTTCCGCCGCCGTCATGGCCAGGCGGATGGTTTCCAGGTCGCGCATTTCGCCCACCAGGATCACGTCCGGGTCTTCCCGCAGGGCCGAGCGCAGGGCGTTGTTGAAGGACAGGGTGTGGGGACCCACTTCCCGCTGGTTGATGAGGCACTTCTTGGCTTCGTGCACGAATTCGATGGGGTCTTCCACGGTCAGGATGTGGCCGTAATCGTTTTCGTTGATGTGGTTCACCATGGCCGCCAGGGTGGTGGACTTACCGGAACCGGTGGGGCCGGTGACCAGCACGATGCCCCGGGGGAATTCGGAAATCTCCTTGAAGATCTTCGGCGCGTTGAGGTCCTCCAGGCTCAGCACCTTGGAGGGAATGGTCCGGAAGACGGCGCCGGCGCCCCGGTGCTGGACGAAGGCATTGACCCGGAAGCGGGCCAGGTTGGGCACTTCGAATGAGAAGTCGCACTCCAGGTTTTCTTCGTAGGTCTTGCGCTGGCCGTCGTTCATGATGTCGTACACCATGGCGTGCACGTCCTTGTGCTCCATGGCCGGCAGGTTGATGCGGCGCACGTCGCCGTGGACCCGGATCATGGGCGGCAGGCCGGCGGAGAGGTGCAGGTCGGAGGCCTTGTTCTTGACGCCGAAGGCGAGCAGTTCGGTGATGTCCATCAACGGTCCTTGGAGGCGGAAAACGGGAGTGAATGGGAGCTAAACGGGGCGCCCGGCGCGCACTGGAGCAGGGCGGCGGCGCCGGGCCGGTGCCGGGCGCTCCGGCCCGGCGGTGCTATACTTTCGCGCCACGATTGCCCATGTTTTAGCGCCCGATTATGACGCCTATTTTCGCCAACCTGCAAGCTGTCAAAGCCCGCATCGACGCCGCTGCCCGCGCCTGCGGCCGGGATCCGTCCGCGGTCTCGCTGCTGGCCGTGGCCAAGACCTGGCCGGCGGAGTGCGTGGTCGAGGCGGCCGCTGCCGGCCAGCGGGCCTTCGGCGAGAACTACGTGCAGGAAGGCTGCGACAAGATCGACCAGCTGCGGGCCGCAGGGCACAGCGACCTGGAATGGCATTTCATCGGCCCCCTGCAGAGCAACAAGACCCGGCCCGTGGCCGAACGCTTCGACTGGGTGCACAGCATCGACCGGCTGAAGATCGCCCAGCGCCTCTCCGAGCAGCGGCCGGCCGATCTGCCACCGCTGCAGGTGTGCGTCCAGGTGAATATCTCCGGCGAAGCCAGCAAGAGCGGTTGCGACCTGGACCAGGCGGCCGAGCTGTGCCGGGCCGTGGCGGCACTGCCCAACCTGACCCTGCGCGGCCTGATGGCCATCCCGGCGCCGGCAGAAGACGAAGCGGCCCAGCGCGAGCCCTGCCGCCGCCTGCGCCAGTTCTACGAACAGCTGCGGGCCGAGGGCCTGGCCCTGGACACCCTGTCCATGGGCATGTCCCACGACCTGGAGGCCGCCGTGGCCGAAGGCGCCACCATTGTCCGCGTCGGCACCGCCATTTTCGGTGCCCGCGATTACTCCAAGACCTAGAAGGACTTTCCCCATGAAGATCACTTTCCTCGGCGGCGGCAACATGGCCAATGCCCTCATCGGCGGCCTGGTGAACAAGGGCTTCGCCGCCGGCGACATCGCCGTGGTGGAGCTCAACGCCGACAACCGCAGCAAGCTGGAAGCGGCCTACGGCGTGCGCACCTTTGCCGGCGCCGAGGCGGCGGCCTGGGAGTGCGACGTCATCGTCCTGGCGGTGAAGCCCCAGAGCATGAAGGAGGCCATCGCCCCCATCGGCCCCCATCTCAAGGATCAGCTGGTGGTGAGCATCGCCGCCGGCCTCAACCTGGCCTCCCTCTCCCGCTGGCTGGGCGGCCACCGCCGTCTGGTGCGCACCATGCCCAATACCCCGGCCCTGATCGGCGCCGGCGTCACCGGCCTCTACGCCCTGCCGGAAGTGGACGCCGCCGGCCGCGCCGCCGCCCAGCGCGTGCTGGAGGCCGTCGGCAGCGCCGTGTGGTTCGCCGACGAGTCCCAGATGGATGCGGTCACCGCCGTTTCCGGCAGCGGCCCGGCCTACGTCTTCCTCTTCATCGAGGCCCTGCAGCAGGCCGGCAAGGACCTGGGCTTCGACGACGAGCAGGCCCGCCGCCTGGCCATCGAAACCGTGCTCGGCGCCGCCCAGCTGGCGGCCCAGTCGCCGGACCCGGCCAGCGTGCTGCGGGAGCGGGTCACCTCCAAGGGCGGCACCACCGCCGCCGCCCTGGCGGTGATGGAAACGGCCGGGGTCAAGGCCGGCATCATCGCCGGCGTCAAGGCGGCCGAAGCCCGGGGCGTGGAACTGGGCCAGCAGCTCGGCGCCGACTGAGCCACGCTTCCATAGCCCCTAACCGAACGGATACCCACCATGCTGCTCGACATCCTCAATTTCCTGCTCGACGTGGTCGCCAGTTTCTTCGGCTATCTGCTGCTGCTGCGCTTCGTCATGCAGTGGCGCCGGGTTTCCTTCAAGAACCCCCTGGGCCACTTCGTGCTGCAGACCACCAACTGGGTGGTGCTGCCCCTGCGCCGGGCGATTCCCGGCCTCTTCGGCCTGGACTTCGCCAGCCTGGTGCCGGCCTGGCTGCTGCAGGCCGCGGTCAAGGCGGCCATGCTGGCGGTCAAGGGCGGCGCCGCCCTCGGCGCCGGCGCCCTGGTCACGGCGGCCCTGGCCATGGGCTTCTTCGAACTGCTGCACATGGCGGTGATGGCGGCCATCGTCCTCATGCTGGTGCAGGCGGTGATTTCCTGGGTCAATCCCCATACGCCCCTGGCCGGCCCCATCCACGCCCTCACCGCCCCGCTGCTCAAGCCCCTGCGCCGCATCGTGCCGCCCATCGCCAACGTGGACCTGTCGCCCCTGGTGGCCATCGTCCTGGCCCAGGTGCTGCTGATGCTGCTGGCCTACGCCAAGGCCGCCCTCATGCCCCTGCTCTTCTGATGTTCCACCAGCGCGGCGGCGACGGCCGCCTGCTCCTCACCCTGCACATCCAGCCCGGGGCGAAGAAGACGGAGGTCTGCGGCCTCCACGGCGACGCCCTGAAGATCCGCCTGGCGGCGCCGCCGGTGGACGGCAAGGCCAACGCGGCCCTGCTGGCCTTCGTCGCCGACCGCCTCGACCTGCCCAAGAGCGCCGTCAGCCTGAAGAGCGGCCAGACCTCCCGGCGCAAGGTGGTGGAAGTGGCCGAGCCGCCGGCCGACGCGGTGCAGCGCCTGCTGCCCGACGCCTGACTTTTTCCTTCTCCGATTCCCTGTTGTAGGGCAGGCGGCTACCAGCCGAGGCGGGCCGCCACGGCCGCGGCCCGGCTGCGGCCGATGGGCAGACGGCTGGCGGGAAAGGTGGCCATCACCACCGAGGGCCGTCCCTCCTGGCGCTCCAGGCGGGCGGCGTGGGCCACGGCAATGAGGTGGCGGCGGTGGATGCGCAGGAACTGTTCCGGGTCCAGGCGCCGCTCCAGCTGGGCCAGGCTGAGATGGCAGAGGAAGGATTCCCGGGCGGTGTACAGCCGGGCGTAATGGCCCTCGGCCTGCAGGTGCACCACCTCCGCCGGGTCCACCAGGGCGGTGCCCCCCTGCAGCAGCACCGGCAGCTTGGCCAGGCGCCCTTCTTCCGCCGCGGCCTGGGGCAGGGCGGTAAGACCCCGGTAGTCGTAGAGGAGCAGGCAGAAGCCGGCGGCGGCTTCGCCAGCGCCGTCGCTGCTTTCCAGGCGGCTGATGCTGAGCAGCAGGGGCCGGTCGGGGGTGTTGATGGTCATGGTCACCGGCACCGGGGTATCGCCCGCGGCGGCCTCCTGCAGCAGCCAGGCGATCTTGCGCCGGCTCGGCTCCGGGTGCAGGTCCACCACGGCGCGGCCCTCCAGGGCCGGATGGTAGCGTTGCAGCAACTGGCGGGCGGCGGGATTGAGCTGGCGGATGCGGCCCTCCCGGTCCAGCATGACCACGCCGGGGTCCATCTTCTGCAGCAGGTATTCCAGGCTTTCCATGTCGGCTTTCCGTCGTTCGTGCAGGAATGATGTCGTTCATGCAAGAAGCCTGCCGTTGGTGCAGGGGCCCTTGTCCGCCCCGCGCCGGGCTCCCCAGAATGGGCCGTCAATCATTGCAATCAGGGGAGGATGGGCCATGTCAGAACAAGCAGCCGCCGCGGCGGACCGTTACGTTTCCTTCGAGGGCATCGACTGCTGGCACAACGCCTGTGCGGTGGTGGCCCGGGTGCTGCACCACTACGAGGGGCCGGAGCGCACCAACAAGTACTGGGAATACTTCGTCGCCAAGATCCCGCTGGGCTACTACAGCGGCGAGCCGACGGAGGACCTGCTCTACCTGGTCTGTTCCAATACCTACTACATCGAGGAACTGTTCGAGAAATTCGGCGATGCGGAAGGGCTGCAATTGCTGCAGCGGGCCGAACTGGAGTGCTGCTAGAGCGGGAATGGGAGCCGGGCAGGGACCTGCCCGGAGAGGCAGGCGGGACGGCCATTGCGGCGCCCGCCTGCCGCAGAGTGGCTAGAGCAGCCGGCCGCCGGCCACCACGGCCTGGATGCGGCCGCTCATGGTGCGTCCAGCCAGGGGGCTGTTGCGGCCCACGCTGGTAAAGGCGTCCGGAGTGATGGTCCATTCCGTCTCGGCGTCGAAGACGCAGACGTCGGCCACGGCACCCACGGCCAGGTGGCCCAGGTCGCTGCGGCCGATGACGGCGGCGGCGTCGCTGGTGACCCGGGCCAGGGCCGTGCCCAGGGACAGTCCGTCCTCCCGGGCCCAGGCCAGCACCAGGGGCAGCAGCAGTTCCAGGCCCCGGGCCCCCACTTCCGCCTCGCCGAAGGGCACCTGCTTGCCGTCCGCCTCCATCGGCGTGTGGTCGGAACAGACCGCCTGGATCACGCCTTCGGCCAGGCCGAAGCGCAGGGCGGCCCGGTCCGCCACGGAGCGCAGGGGCGGGTCGAAGCGGGCCTGGGCATTGAAGTAGCCGATGTCCTCTTCCGCCAGGTGCAGGTGATGGGCGGCCACGTCACAGCTGACGGCGACGCCCCGGGCCTTGGCCTCGCGCACCATGGCGACGCCGGCGGCGGAGGAGAGGCGCATCAGGTGCAGGCGCACGCCGGTGCTCTTGGCCAGTTCGATCAGGGTGGCGATGGCCACCGTCTCGGCGGCCACGGGGATGCCGGCCAGGCCCAGGCGGGCGGCCATTTCGCCGTCGTGGGCGACGCCGTCCTTGGCCAGCTGGTAATCCTGGGGTCGCAGCCAGACGGCGAAGTCGTAGGTGGCGGCGTACTGCATGGCCCGGTACAGGGACTGCAGGTCGGTGACGGGCTGGCTGGCCTGGGAGAAGGCGACGCAGCCGGCGCTGGCGAGGCCGGCCATGCTGGCCAGGGTCTGGCCCTGCAGGCCCTTGGTGAGGGCGCCCAGGGGCAGCACCCGGGCCAGGCCCAGGGCTTCGGCGCGCTGGATCAGGCGTTCCACCAGGCTCGGTTCGTCCAGTACCGGCCGGGTGTCCGGCGGGCAGACCACGGTGGTGATGCCGTTGGCGGCGGCACAGGCCAGCTCCGCCTCCAGGCTCGGCAGGCGGGCGGAAAGGTCGATCAGGCCGGGGCAGACCACGTAGCCGGCGGCGTCGATTTCCCGCTCCGGGACGAAGCCGGCGGGGGCCTGGCCGACGGCGGCGATGCGGCCGTCGGCGATGAAGAGATCCTGGCGGGTGTCGATGCCGTTCTTGGGGTCGATGAGGCGGCCGTTCTTGATGCTGATGTTCATGGTGTTCAGTTCCCCGCGAGGATGCCCATCACCGCCATGCGCACGGCGATGCCGAAAGTGACCTGGTTGAGGATCACCGCCTGGGGCCCGTCGGCCACGGACGAGTCGATTTCCACGCCCCGGTTCATGGGGCCCGGGTGCATGACGATGGCGTCGGGCTTGGCCAGGGCCAGCTTCTCCGGCGTCAGGCCGTAGCGCTTGAAGTACTCGCCGGCGGAGGGCAGCAGGGCCCCGTTCATGCGTTCGTTCTGCAGGCGCAGCATGATCACCACGTCGCAGTCCTTGAGGCCTTCGTTCATGTCGTGGAAGACCTTCACCCCCAGGTTTTCCAGGTAGCCGGGCAGCAGGGTCTTCGGCGCGATGGCGCGGATCTCGCCGCAGCCCAGGGTGCGCAGGGCATGCAGGTCGGAGCGGGCGACCCGGGAATGGAGGATGTCGCCGACGATGGCCACCGTCAGGTTGGAAAAATCCTTCTTGTAGTGGCGGATGGTGTACATGTCCAGCAGCCCCTGGGTGGGGTGGGCATGGCGGCCGTCGCCGGCGTTCACCACGTGGATGTCGTCCCGGCCGATGCGCTTCAAGTGCTCGGCGATGAGGAAGGGGGCGCCGGAGGTGGCGTGGCGCACCACGAACATGTCGGCGTGCATGGAGCAGAGATTGTCGATGGTATCGAGCAGGGTCTCGCCCTTGGCCGTGGAGGAGCGGGACACGTCCAGGTTGATGACGTCCGCCGAGAGGCGCTTGGCGGCGATCTCGAAGGTGGTGCGGGTGCGGGTGGAGTTCTCGAAGAAGAGGTTGAAGACGCTCTTGCCGCGCAGCAGGGGCACCTTCTTCACGTCCCGGTCCGAGACCTCGAGGAAGCTCTCGGCGGTGTCCAGGATCTGGGTGATCACCGGCAGGGGCAGGCCCTCGGTGGACAGCAGGTGCTGCAGCTTGCCCTCGGCGTCGAGCTGCGGATTCAGACGGCTCTGGGTGAGCATCTCAGCCACGGTCGTTCCTCCCCATTTTCCAGAACAGGCGGCCGGATTCCTCCCGGCCCAGGATCAATTCTTCACCTTCTTCCAGGTCCACTTCCCAGACGCAGTAGCCGGGCTCGATGGGCAGCTCCCGCTCGCCCCGGTCGGCCAGCACCGCCAGTTCGACCCGGGCCGGGCGGCCGTAGTCGAACAGCTCGTTGATGGCGGCCCGGGTGGTGCGGCCGGTGTACAGCACGTCGTCCACCAGGATCAGGGGCCGGCCTTCCACCTCGAAGGGGATGTGGCTGGGGCGCACCTGGGGATGCAGGCCCTTCTCGGCGAAGTCGTCGCGGTAGAAGGAGACGTCGATCTGGCCCACTTCCTCGCGAATGTCGAGCAGCTGCTTGAGACGCTCGGCGACCCAGGCGCCGCCGGAGTAGATGCCCACCAGGGCGGTGTCGGGAGTGAGGTGGGGGCGCAGTTGCTCGGCCAGGCTGGCGAGCTGCAGTTCTGCGTCGGGGAGCTGGGTGGGAATGGCTTCAGGCATGGGCGGCAGGTTCGGAGAAAGGGTCGGAAGTGTCGAAATAGGCTTGCAGAATGAGTTGGGCCGCCACCGCGTCCAGGTGCTGCTTGGCGGATTTGGCGTTGTGGCCGGTTTCCCGCAGGCGCTCGTTGGCGTCGAGGGAGGTCAGGCGTTCGTCGGCGAAGGCCACCGGCAGGGCGAAGCGGCCCTTCAGCTGGTTGGCGAAGCGGGTGCAGCGGGCCGTCATGCCGTGGGGATTGCCGTCCAGACTGACCGGCAGGCCGACCACCAGCAAGGCGGGGCGCCATTCTGCGATGAGGGCGGCGATGGCGGCGAAACGCTCCTGGTTGGACTGGGCGTGGATCACCGTCAGGGGATGGGCGTGCTTGACCTGGGGCTCGCCGACGGCGACGCCGATGCGCTTCTCGCCGAAGTCGAAGGCCAGGACCGTGCCGGTCGGAGCGGAAGGGGAGCCGACGGCAGCCTCAGGCATGCCCGGCGTCCTCGGCCAGATGGGCGAAGTCGATGCCCAGGGCGAGCATGGCGGCGGCCAGGCGTTCTTCCGGCGGCAGGGAGAAGACGATGGAGGGATCGGCGCGCACGGTGAGCCAGCCGTTCTGGGCCAGTTCGCTTTCCAGCTGGCCGGCGCCCCAGCCGGCGTAGCCCAGGGTCACCAGCACTTCGCTGGGCTGGCCCTGCCGGCCCATGGCCACCAGGATGTCCCGGGAGCTGGTGAGGCCCACCTCGTCATTGACCGCCAGGGTGGATTGCCACTGGCCCACCGGCCGGTGCAGGACGAAGCCCCGGTCGGTCTGCACCGGGCCGCCGAAATACACCGGCAGGTTGTTCAGGCCGGCGGCGTCGAGGGGGATGTCCACCTTCTCGAAAAGGTCCTGCAGGGGCATGTCCAGGGGCTTGTTGACGACGATGCCGAGGGCGCCCTGGTCGTTGTGCTCGCAGACGTAGACGAGGGCGCGGGAAAAATAGGGATCGTCCATCGCCGGCATGGCGATGAGGAAGTGGTCGGTGAGATTGACGCTGTCCATGGCAGGGCGGATTTTACCCCGGAACAGGTCCCGGCATGGGCGTCCTGCTCAGCTCTTGCCCCGGGCCAGTTGGTCGGCCTCCAGGGCCCCTTCCGCCACCCGCACCTGCAGCCCGTGGGCCTTGTCTCCCACCAGGGTGTAGTGCAGCAGGCCGCAATGGACCTCCATGCCCTCGTACACCGCCTGCTCGGCGATGACCTTGGCGTTCTGGGCCAGGCGCAGCTGTTCCTGCAGCAGGGTTTCCTCCTCCCCCAGGCGGGTCAGGGTGCGCAGCAGGGATTCCCGGGTGATGCGGGCCCGCTTCAGGGTCTCCGGCGGCACCCGTTCCGGCAGCTTGGCCGCCAGCTCCAGCAGCTTGACCACCTGGGCCAGCTGCTCCTCCACCTGCTGCCGGTGCAGCACCAGGCGCTGCTGCTGGGCCCGCAGCTTGGGGTCCAGGCCGATGTCGATGCGCGTGCCGATGTGGGCGCCGGAGCCGATCACCTTGGCCTTCACCAGCAGGGTGGCCTGGGCCCGGCCGCCGATGATGTGGCCCCGCTGCTTGTGGCCGACGACGATCTGGTTGATGGCGATGAGATTGCTCTGCATGGCCACGTCGTCGATGAAGATGCTGTCGCCCGCCTCCACCTTGGCCTGCTGTACGTAGGTGGCGGTGAAGCTGCCGCCGCACTGGATGTAGGAGGGGATTTCGTTGCCCTGGGCGTCCTTGCGGCCGCCGGCGCCGATGGCGCCGCCCTTGATGACGATGTCGCCGCCGGCGACGATGACCGCCGCCTCCACCGTGCCGCCGATCTCGATGTCGCCGCTGGCGCGGATGGTCATGCCGGCCTGGACGTCACCCTTGACCGTGACGGCGCCGTCGAAGTCGATGTTGCCCGAATTGATGGTGACTTCATTCACCGTGTAGGTGGGCTCGACGATCACCCCTTCCCGGGTGCGCACCGGCTGGCCGGTGATGGCGGCGGCCAACTTGTTGGGGTCCGCCGGGTCCGGGGCGACGCCGGAGAGGTTGGGGGAGAACATGGTCTCCTTGCCCGCCAGGGCCGGGATCACGGCCCCGGAAACGGTTTCCCCCGGGGTGCCGGGGGTGGCGGGAATGCGCTGCATGACGGCCTGGCCGGCGTGTACCGTGAGGATTTCCCCCAGGTTGCGGTAATCCATGAGGCCCTTCTCGTTGACCTGGGGCACCCGGCTGCGGCTTTCCGGCACCAGCACCTCGATGCGCCCGTCCTCGCCGTGGACCGGGGCCCGGCCCTCGGCGATGAGCAGGTTGTCGGCCTGGCCCAGGGCCAGGGCCTGGGCGATGGCGGACTCCCGGATGCCGGTGGTGACGCCCTGCTGGGCCAGGGCCCGGCGGATGGCGGCGTCGTCGATGGGGGCGCCGCCCTGGGGCGGGGTGATGCTGAGGAAGGCGGCCATCTTGTCGCCGGCGACGCTGACCTCGGCCTTGGCGTCCACCGCCTCGGCCACTGCCAGGGCCGCCACCGGGCGGGCGCCCTTGATGCTGTCGGCGAGCACGCCGAGGGCGGCCGCATTGCGCCGCAGGGCGCCGTGGCCGAGCTCGGCGATGCGTTCTTCCAGCCAGGGGACGTCTATCGTGGGGGGCGCCACTCCCGCTTCCGGAGTGAAGCTGGCGACCAGGCTACGACTTTCGGGGTCGTAGGTGAAATCGAGTCCTTGCGCTTCCATTGATCCCTTCCTGAGATCAGGCGTGTCTGTCGCACGCCTCTTCGCCGACTGGAGTATTTAGAGCTAACATCTGGCGCACCTTCCGGCCGTCGAACCCGGAAGCCCCTTCCCTGTGGGGGCGGCACTGCCCCGCCGCGCCTGAATCGATTGCCATTATGCTTGAATCCGCCCTTGTCTGGTTCCGCCGTGATCTACGCGATTACGACCACGCCGCCCTCTACCATGCACTGAAGTCGGCGCGCCGGGTGTGGTGCGCCTTCGTCTTCGACAGCGACATCCTGGAGGCCCTGCCCGGGCGCAGCGACCGGCGGGTCGAGTTCATCCGGGAATCCCTGGCGGAACTCCATGTGGCCCTCCAGGCCAAGGGCGGCGGCCTCATGGTGCGCCACGGCCCGGCGGCCGCGGAAATTGCCGCCCTGGCGCGCCAGCTGGGCGTGGCGGCGGTGTTCGCCAATCGGGACTACGAGCCCCGGGCCAAGGCCCGGGACGCGGCGGTGGCCGCCGACCTGAAGCGGGACGGCATCGCCCTGCACCTGTTCAAGGACCAGGCCGTCTTCGACGGCGACGAGGTCCTGACCAAGGGCGGTACGCCCTACACCGTGTTCACGCCCTACAAGAACTGCTGGCTGAGGAAACTGGAGGATTTTCATGTCCGTCCCTATCCGGTGGATCGCTACAGCGGGCACCTGGCCCCGCCCCCGGACGGCGGCGGGGTGCCTTCACTGGCAGATATCGGCTTTTTGCCGACGGACCTTGAGCGCATCGGCGTCGTGCCCGGCATGGCCGGCGGCGCCGCCCGCTGGCAGGACTTCCGCCAGCGCCTGGAGCGCTATGCCGAGCAGCGGGATTTTCCGGCGGTGAAGGGCGTCTCCTACCTCTCCGTCTATCTGCGCTTCGGCTGCCTCTCCATCCGCCAGCTGGCGGGCGAGACCTGGCGCAGCGGCGGCCCCGGCGCCGCCACCTGGCTTTCGGAGCTGATCTGGCGCGACTTCTATTTCATGGTGCTGGACCGTTTCCCCCAACTGCCGGACGGCTGCTTCAAGCCCGAGTTCGACCGGGTGCTGTGGGACGAGGCCCCCGCCCTGCTGGCGGCCTGGCGGGAGGGCCGTACCGGCTATCCCCTGGTGGATGCGGCCATGCGCCAGCTGGCCCAGACCGGCTGGATGCACAACCGGCTGCGCATGGTGGTGGCCTCCTTCCTGACCAAGGACCTGGGCCTGGACTGGCGCCTGGGGGAAGGGCATTTTGCCGACCTGCTGCTGGACTTCGACCTCTCCGCCAACAACGGCGGCTGGCAATGGGCCGCCTCCACCGGCTGCGACGCCCAGCCCTGGTTCCGCATCTTCAACCCAATCACCCAGTCGGAAAAATTCGATCCCCAGGGCCGCTTCATCCGCCGCTACGTGCCCGAGCTGGCGGGGGTGCCGGACAAGCACATCCACGCCCCCTGGCGCATGGCCCCCCTGGAGCAGCAGGCTGCTGGCGTCATCATCGGCCGCGACTACCCGGCGCCGGTGGTGGACCACAATCTGGCCCGCCAACGCACCCTGGCCCGTTTCGAGGCGGTGAAGGGCAAGGCCGGCAAGGAGGTGGCGGCGGAGTAAGTGCAACACAATTGCAGTTGCAATAGTGTTGTGCTCTAATGGCCCTCCCGCCAATTCCCGCCGCGCCCGTGCACCTCGGGCGCCTGACGCCATGACCGATTCCGCCGCCGCACCCGCCCTCCTGGCGGCCGCCGCCATCCGCGCCGCCGGCGCCCGGGTGACGCCGGCCCGGGTCCAGGTGCTGGCCCTGCTGCGGGGCGCCGCCGGGCCCCTGACCCACCTGGAGGTGGAAAAGGCCCTGGGTCCCCTGGCCGGCGACCGGGTCACCCTCTACCGGGCCCTGGACTGGCTGGTCTCCGCCGGCCTGGCGGCCAAGGCCACCGATGCCTCCCGGGTCTTCCGCTACTCCGCCACCGGCCCCGCCGCCGAACACATCGCCCACGCCCATTTCCGCTGCGAAGCCTGCGGCCGCATCTTCTGCCTGGATGCGCCGCCC